>JAAZJF010000177.1 GCA_012800475.1 Gammaproteobacteria bacterium | reverse complement strand
TGTCGTGCTCAATATCTTCAAGCACTTCGATCATGGCGGTGACTCGGTTTACTTCGCGGTTCCCAAAACCTGTTTCTAGAATTTCATCCAGCTCGTTCATCGCTGTCAGCGCTTGCTCGCTGGCATCGACAACACGCTGTACAAAAGCAAGAATCATAGGCTGTAATGGCTGTGGAATGGTCATTTGACGACCCAGCATCAATCCAGCGATGTCTTTTGCGCGATTGGCGACTTTGTCCTGTACACTGAGCAGTTCAAGTAAGTCTGAACGTGGCACAGGTAAAAACAAACTTTTAGGTAAGTGAATGCGTACATTACGCTTGAGCTTGTCGGCTTCTTTTTCGAGCCTAGACATCTCTTGCTGTACCTGCTCAACACGCGTCCAATCTTGCGCGATGATCGCTTGGAAAAAAGGCACCAGATTTGAAGCACACTCGTGTGCTTTGGCAATATGTTGCTGCATTGGCCCAATGGGCGAACGACCAAACAAACTAACAAACGGGTTTATCGACATAGAGAGCTGCGCTCGATTAACAATGACAGCCTAGATTATACGGTGCTGTCATAGGGTTCGACCAGCATAGCGATACACTAGCAACAATTTGAATTGAGAATGACATGGCTAAAGAAACCGAAATAAAGCTACGAATCAGCCCTGCAAGCCTTGCTACGCTGCGTGAACACCCGAGTTTAGCGGCGCGTGGCGTGGGTCAATGGCAAACCCGTGAGTTGCTTAATCGGTATTACGATACAGCCGATTTTGCTTTGGCGAACAGCCAAGTAGCGCTACGAATTCGTCGTGATGGCGAGCAATTGATCCAAACCTTAAAAAGTAAAGGCGCTAGCGTTGCTGGATTGTCTGAGCGTAATGAGTGGGATTGGTTTATAAAAGTGAATCGCTTGGTGCTCAGTCACCTCGATGACAGTTGCTGGCCAGACAATTTGCGTGAGCTGGATAAGAAGCAACTGAAAGTTGTTTTTAGTACTGATTTTAACCGCCAATATGCTGAATTACGCTGGCAGCGTGCTGGTGTTGAAACTGTGATTGAAGTCGCCTTAGATCAAGGTGTGGTCGTTGCCGGCCAGCATCAAGAAGATATTTGTGAAGTTGAATTAGAGTTGCGTGCGGGCGACCCAGCAGCATTGTTTGAGCTGGCGCTGGAGTTAGCTACGGATGTTGCGCTGATGCCTTGTGATATCAGTAAAGCGGAACGCGGTTATCGTTTATTTGATAGCAACAGTTACAGTGTTGCTGCGCAGCCTGCTGATTTGACCGCTGAGACGCCGTTAGATGATGCCTTCTCTGCTGTGGCTTGGCAGTTATTGGGTAATAGCCAGCGTTTAGCTGAGCAGTATCGTTTTAATGGCCATTGGAAGTTACTTGAACAATGGTTTCAACAGCTCATCAATTTACGCGCTGTGTTAGGTAGTTTAGGTCAAGCCGTACCGCGTGTAGCCAGCCATGAGTTGCGCGCACAGTTAGATGCTTTAATTGAAGATTGGCGTGGACGTATTATGGCCGGTGCTGATGAGCAGAGCGTACGCGAAACAGCGCCACTTGAGTTTGCTGGTGAGTTGGATGGTACGCGTTGGGGTGTCTTTTCATTGCAAGCAGCGGTGTGGTTACATAACCGTCACTGGCAATCAAAGCGCACTGCACGAGGCGCGCGTCAAGGCGCTGCAACACTGGAAAACTGGTTGTTACAGTTTTTAAAAGAAGAAGCTCAAGCATTGCAAGTGAATCGCTATATGCGTCAGCCGGAAGACTTAGTTGAGCAAGCCCCCCGCTTGGAGCGTTTGTTGGCTTGGCTGCAAGCTGCACGTCACCTCACTGATTTAGTGGACAGTGACCGCCTCTTTGGTGTGTTGCGTGAGTTGCATAGCCTTGCGCTACAACCTTTGGATGCAGAAGCTTTAGTGGCACGTCGAGAGCTGCTAGGCACTGTACTCACCTTGAATGCTTGGAAGCAGTTGAAGCGTTCGGTATAACCTTTGCGCACGGCACAATGCTGATGTCTATGGCACTGTGTCGTGGTTAGGTTGGAGCTAAAACTGGGGAGCGCATGATGGTTGAGGCTGTGATAGATCATTTGCTGGATCTAAATGAAGTTTTGGTACAGCTTGTGCAACAGCAACGTATCACTCAAGAGGCCGCCGATCAGTGTTTGGCGGCGCGGCGCGGTCATACTGCGACTTTAAATTTACACCCACTTGAGTACATCGCTACTTTGCAGCTGGGTGATCTGTCACGCCCTGGGCGCACGCTTGATCTTGAGACATTAACCTTATGGTTAGCTGATTGGGCGCAGCAGCCTTACTTACGTATCGACCCCCTAAAAATTGATGTGGCAGCCGTGACACCGCTGATGTCCTATGCTTTTGCCCAACGTCATAAGATTTTGGCAGTAGCCACAGACAGTAGTTGCGTGACGATTGCCAGTGCGCAACCTTTTATGCGCAGCTGGGAAAGTAATTTAGCGCACACCTTACGTCGACCTATTAAGCGGGTGGTGGCCAACCCTGCTGACATCCAGCGCTTTACGACAGAGTTTTATCGCTTGGCTCGCTCGGTCTCAGGCGCCTCGGCAGGGGATCAATTTGTCAGTGGTGTCGGTAATTTTGAGCAGCTGCTGAACTTAGGTGCAAGCGATCAAGAACCTGATGCCAATGATGCGCACATTGTGAATATCGTGGATTGGCTGTTTCAATATGCGTTTCAACAGCGTGCCAGTGATATCCATATTGAACCGCGTCGCGAGCAAGGTACGGTGCGTTTTCGCATTGATGGTGTGTTGCACACGGTGTATCGCTTACCTGCGCAAGTGACGATGGCTGTGATCAGTCGCTTAAAGTCATTAGGGCGGATGAATGTGGCTGAAAAACGTAAGCCACAAGACGGCCGTGTGAAGACTAAAGCCCCAGATGGGAATGAGGTCGAGTTGCGCCTTTCCACCATGCCAACGGCGTTTGGTGAGAAATTGGTGATGCGGATTTTTGATCCGGATGTGCTGCTGAAGTCTTTTGATCAGTTGGGCTTTTCTGCTGATGATTTACAGCGCTGGCGCAATATGACCAGCCAACCTAACGGTATTATTCTCGTCACCGGTCCAACTGGATCAGGCAAAACCACAACTTTATATACCACGCTTAAACAGCTGGCCACGGAAGAGGTGAATGTCTGCACGATTGAAGATCCGATCGAGATGATTGAGCCGTCTTTTAATCAGATGCAGGTTCAGCACAATATCGATTTAGGCTTTGCCAGTGGTATTCGTGCTTTGATGCGGCAAGATCCCGATATCATCATGATCGGCGAAATTCGCGACTTAGAAACCGCAGAAATGGCAATTCAGGCCGCCCTAACGGGGCATCTTGTGTTGTCCACTTTACATACCAATGATGCACCCAGTGCCATTACGCGCTTGTTGGAGTTGGGTGTGCCGTATTATCTACTCAAAGCGACGCTGCTTGGTGTCATGGCGCAGCGTTTAGTGCGCACTTTGTGCCCACATTGTAAAGCACCGGTGGAGATCAACGCCGATGATTGGCAGGCCTTAACGCAGCCTTGGAGTGCGCCACTGCCTCAAGGTGCACAGCAAGCCGTTGGCTGTTTAGAATGTCGCGATACAGGCTATCGTGGGCGAGCAGGGGTGTATGAAATTATGCAGATTAATGACGCCATTAAGCCGTTGATTATGGCGGACACTAACCTTGTAGCTTTGAAAAATCATGCATTTCGCGATGGCATGCGCAGTTTACGTTTATCTGGCGCGCAAAAAATTGCTGCAGGATTGACGACTATGGAAGAAGTATTGCGCGTGACGCCACAAAGTCAGCAAAAATGAGTTGAGCCTGTGTGAATTAGTATTTTATTTGAGCAAATTGTTTACGAGAGTCTTATGTGTTTAGTTGTTTTTTCATGGCAACCTGAAAGCGCCCAACCTTTATTGTTACTGGCGAATCGAGATGAAGTGCATGCGCGTCCTAGCGCACCTTTAGCGCAATGGAGTGATCAGCCTGCTATTTATGCCGGACGGGATTTAGAAGCAGGGGGGACATGGCTTGGAATAACTGAGCAGTCGCGTTTTGCTACGCTCACAAATATCCGTGATTTATCACTGCCATTGGGTGCGAAGTCACGGGGCGCTTTGGTCAGTGATTACCTAGCTGGGCAGCAATCACCGCAAGCTTATTTACATGATATTGCCACACAGTTGACGCAGTACAGCGGGTTCAACTTGTTGGTGGGCGACCAGCATTCCATGTGGTATTTAAGCTCGACTGAACCTCGTCCTGTACGTTTGAGCGCGGGTATTTATGCGCTCTGCAATGCCAGTTTAGATACACCATGGCCTAAATTAGTACGGGTGCGCAGTGCTTTTGCTCAACATTTGGATGCCACAGATCAGGTGTTATTTGAATTGATGCACGATGAGCATCGCGCCGATGACGATCAGCTGCCGGACACCGGTGTGGGTTTGGCTATGGAGCGTATGCTGTCGAGTATTTTTATTCGCGGTGAAGCCTATGGCACGCGTGTGACGAGCCTATTGCGCCGTAGTAGTGAAGGTGTAACGACCCTAACCGAGCGCAGCTACGCCATGCACGGTGAATATACAGGGCAAGTGCAAGTGCAGGTACCTAGGAGCTAAGTTTGTACGCTTGAGGCTGGATTGAGCACTTTACCCAGACCTAAATTACCCAGCGCAAGATTGAGGGTGCTATGGATGACTTGCGGATTATCCATGCTGGATACTTCAGCCAGTAAGGCTTGAGCGTGCTCTAAAGTCATTTTGCGTAACAGCCATTTGACTTTAGGCAGATGGGTTGAGTTCATGGATAAGCTATCAAAACCCATCGCCAGCAAAAGTACAGCAGCCACAGGATCGCCGGCCATTTCACCGCAAATACTGACAGGCTTGCCTTCGGCATGCGCTGCGCTGACTACATCTTGTAGGGCCATTAAAACGGCTGGATGCAAGTAGTCATATAAAGCTGCAACACGCGCATTATTGCGGTCTACTGCCAGCAAATACTGAGTTAAGTCATTCGAACCCACCGATAAGAAATCGGCCATCCGCGCCAGTTCGCGTGCTTGATAGACGGCTGAAGGCACTTCAATCATGACGCCAATCTGCGGCATCTGTACATCAAGACCTTCTTGAATCAACTCGCCCCAAGCGCGGTGAATAAGGTGCTGAGCATCGTCAAGTTCATGCACACCAGAAATCATCGGCAATAATATATGCAAATTATTTAAGCCCGCACTGGCTTTAATCATTGCGCGCACTTGCACTAAGAAAATCTCAGGATGATCGAGGGTGATACGAATACCACGCCAGCCTAAATACGGGTTACTTTCCTTAATAGGGAAGTAGCTCAATGGCTTGTCACCCCCCACATCGAGCGTGCGCATTGTGACCGGTAAAGGATGGAATGCTTCGAGTTGCTCACGGTACATCAGCACCTGCTCACTTTCGCTGGGAAAGCGCGAGGTGCCCATAAAGGCTACTTCAGAGCGGTACAGCCCTACGCCTTCAGCGCCGCGCTGTTGTGCGCGTTTCACATCAGCTAATAAACCAGTGTTGACCCAAAGAGGCAGCTGATAACCGTCTAGGGTAATGCAGGGCAGGCTGCGTAAGCTGTCTAAGTCTTTGTTGATCAGACGCTCTTCTTCAACCACTTCAGCATATTGCTGGCGCAGTAAAGCGCTGGGGTTGGTAAAGACATCACCATGATAACCATCGAGAATCAGCTCAATACCTTCCAAGCGTGTGTAGGGTAAATCAACCGCAGCCACCACCGTTGGAATGCCCATGGCCCGCGCTAAGATAGCGACATGGGAGTTGCGCGAACCCAGTACTGAAACCAGCCCCACTAACTTATCCACAGGGACTTCACCGAGCATGGCTGGAGATAATTCTTCGCTGACGAGAATAGTGTTGTCAGGGTAGATCAGCGTTTGTTGCTGGGCTTGTTGCAGGTATGACAATAAACGCCGACCTAAGTCTTTCACGTCTGAGGCGCGTTCACGTAAATAGTCATCATCCATATGCTCAAAGCGCTGCACATGTTCGCTGACCACTTGACGTAATGCACCTTGTGCCCATTGACCACTGCGAATCACGCGAATCACATCAGCGGCCAGTGCAGTGTCATCGAGCATCATTAAGTACACATCAAATAAAGCACGTTCTTGCGGGCGTAGTTGTGTGGATAAGCGCTTAGAGAGGCTGCGGATATCAGCACGCACGGACTCCAGCGCATGCTCGAATAAAGCGAGTTGTTGTGCGCTGTCTTTAGTTATTTTATCCGGCACCACGTCCAGATCGGCAATGGGCAAGACCACCACAGCTGTACCTAAAGCTGCACCAGGCGCACCGGGTACACCAATAAAGCGGGCTTCTTGAATCCCTTTGCCTTGTTTGCCGAGCCCACGAATGGAGCCGGTGGCTTCAGCGTGGGCAATCACCCCTGAGAGTTGTGCGCTCATGGTGACTAAAAATGCTTCATCACCTTCATCAAACTGCCGGCGCTCTTTTTGCTGTACTACAAGTACGCCTAAGACTTGGCGGTGGTGAATGATGGGTGTGCCTAAAAAAGAGGCATAGCGCTCTTCACCGGTTTCTGGGAAGTAGACAAAACGTGGATGACTGGTGGCGTCTTCCAAGATCAGTGTTTCCGAACGACTGCCCACCAGACCCACTAAGCCTTCATGTGAGGCCATGCTCACTTTACCGACGGCCCGCTTGTTTAAACCCTCGGTTGCCATTAAGACATAACGGTCGCGCTCTGGATCATAAAGGTATACAGAGCAGACATGACTGTTCATCGCTACGCGTACTTGCTTAACGATAATTGCCAACGCTGCCGGTAAATCTTTAGCAGCGTTCACTTCTTGTGAGATCAGGCGCAGCATATTTAACATGCTGCTATCGGTGCGAATTGAATCGGACAACTTAAGGTTAATCTCGAATAGGAAGTTGGTAGACCAGCTCTTTTAAAGCTCGGCGGTACACATCACGTTTAAAGGCAACAACTTGCCCCAAAGGATACCAATAACTGACCCAACGCCAGCCATCGAATTCAGGTTTAGGCGTGAGATCCATGCGTACACGTTCATCACTGCTACGCAGACGCAATAAAAACCACTTTTGTTTTTGACCAATACACAAAGGTTGGCTGTGGGTGCGCACTAAACGCTGTGGTAAACGATAACGTAACCAGCCACGGGTGCAAGCAAGGATTTCAACATCCTGCTCTTGCAGGCCGATTTCTTCGTGCAGTTCACGGTACAGCGCCTCTTCAGCACTTTCATTGGGGTTAATGCCGCCTTGGGGAAACTGCCATGCATCTTGATTGACGCGACGCGCCCAAAGCACTTGTCCGTGGTCGTTAGTCAGGATGATGCCGACGTTCGGACGAAACCCATCTGAATCAATCATGTCCGCATCCTTGATTAAAATTCTTAGCTCCATTGTTCCACAAAGCGCCGTAGAGCGGCAACGCGCTTTATGACTTGAATGGGCAGGCGAGCTGAAAATCGTTATGCTGGGTGCTCTTTTTATTCTTGATTAAGGTATGTGCCGTGCGATTGGCTATTTTTGATTTGGATAACACCTTATTGGCCGGTGACAGTGATCACCAGTGGGGCGAGTATTTATGCGCGCGTGGACTGGTTGATGTAGAAGCTTATCGTGCTAAAAACGACGCTTTTTATGCAGACTATTTAGCGGGTCAGTTGGATGTTGTGGCATATCAAAACTTTTGCCAAGAAGTGCTAGGCCACACCGATAAAGCCGTACTGGATGAGTGGCATACAGGTTTTATGCGTGACTGTATTGAGCCGATGATTTTACCGCAAGGCGAAGCTTTACTGGCTCAGCATCGTGCGGCGGGAGATTTGGTGATGATTATCACCGCCACGAACCGTTTTATTACCGGTCCGATTGCGCAGCGTTTAGGCGTCGAGCATTTGATTGCTACTGAGTGTGGCATGCAAAATGGTCAGTACACCGGTGAGTTGGTCGGTGTACCCAGCTTCCAAGAAGGTAAAATTACCCGTTTAAATCATTGGCTGACTGAACATCAAGCAACGCTTGAGGACAGCTATTTCTATAGCGACTCCTACAATGATTTACCTTTGCTAGAGCAGGTTACACATGCCGTAGCGGTGGATCCGGACGACACTTTGCGTGCGCAGGCACAGCAGCGTGGTTGGACTATTCTCAGCTTGCGTGGTGAGTGAATTATGTTGCGCTGCAATTAGTTTATATTAGTGTATTATATTATAAGTAAATTAATAGAGACTGAGCCCATGACCTACTTTCAACGTTTACTTGGCGGCGCCTTATTATCCTTGGCCGCATTTTCCGTGCAGGCTGTTGAGCTTGCGATCAGTGCTGAAGATGCATATGCAAAAACTCAGCAAACTGCAGAGCCTGTGCTGTTAGTTGACGTGCGTGATCCTGTGGAAATTATGTTCGTCGGCTTTACGGATGCGGTGGATACCAATATCCCATTTTTAATGGCTGACCGAACCCAGTGGAATGCCGAGCGCAATATCTTCCCTATGGAGCGTAACCCTGAGTTTGTCGAGCAGGTCAAAGCTGAGTTGGCGCGACGTGGCTGGGATGAGCAGACTGAAGTCATCACCATGTGCCGCTCAGGCAGTGAGCGTGGTGAGCCCAGTGCTGTCGTATTGCGCGAAGCCGGTTTACCTAACGCGCGCTTTGTGGTCAATGGTTTTCAAGGTGGTGCATTAAGTGAAGGTCCGCAAGCCGGTATGCGTTTAAAAAATGGCTGGCAGAACTCAGGTTTGCCGTGGAGCAGTAAGTTAAATGGCGATAAGATTTATCGTACTGACCGCTAAGCCCGCTTGCACTGCGTATACGCATGCAGTATGTTAATTGCATTGTTTGGAGTTATTTATGTTGAATTGCACACTTAAATTCATGTCGATTGCGCAGCTGCTTGCTGTGCCACTCAACTGTGCGCGTTCACTTAATAACTGCGTCGCGTATTATTTTTATGGGTATTGGTTTAGCCAAAGGCGCGCCTGATACCTATACAGGCGAGCCTCTTTTGAAGGGTCGCCTACCACTGCTTTAGTAAAACCCCGGTTGGCTTCCCACCCGGGGTTTTTTGTTTTTAGAATTTAAGATTTAGATTATAAGAGGACACCAACATGGCAATGTATGCAGTTTATCCAGAGCGTTTTGATGATTTGAGCTGGCGCTTTAGTAACCACAAGTTAGCGCTTCCTAATAATTTAAGACGAATGAATCGATAAAACATGCTGCGGTACAGCCGCCCATGTAAGGATAATTATGAACTCTCTCAATACTGCTTTTGCTGTTGATCACACCACCGCAGCGCTCGAAGCTGCTAATGCCCATATTTTGCAAAGCTCTGGTCGTAAGACTCAAGCTCTGGTGAGCCCGCAAACATTGCGCCAACAATTACCTCTCAGTACAGCATTAGCACAGCGTGTGCAGCAACAGCGCGAGCAAGTACGCGCTATTTTAAATGGTGAAGATCCCCGTTTATTAGTGGTGATCGGCCCTTGTTCTATTCATAGCATTGATGAAGCACTTGAATATGCTGAGCGTTTGGCTGTTTTATCCAGCCAAGTGGGCGAGCATATGCTCTTGGCCATGCGTATTTACATTGAAAAACCACGCACCACGGTGGGCTGGAAAGGTCTGTTATATGACCCACACTTAGATGGTAGTGCTGATATGGCGCAGGGCTTACATATCTCGCGCCAGTTGATGTTGCGCATGCTTGAGTTGAATTTGCCGGTGGCGACAGAGTTATTGCAACCCTTGGCGGCGAGCTACTTTGATGACTTATTAAGCTGGGCTGCTATTGGTGCACGCACCAGTGAGTCGCAAATTCACCGTGAAATGGTCAGTGGTTTGCCGTTACCAGTGGGCTTTAAAAATGGCACCGATGGTAGTGTGGGTATTGCTTTGGATGCGATGCGTTCTGCTGCTCATGCCCACCAGCACTTTGGTTTAGATCAGCAAGGGCATGCAGCGTTAGTGGCAACAGAGGGTAACCCTGATACGCATTTAGTATTACGCGGTGGCCATCAAGGCCCTAATTATGATGCCGCTAGTATTGCGCAAGCTTGTGCTGCGATGCGTCAAGTGGGTTTAGATGCATCGTTAATGGTGGATTGCAGTCATGCCAATAGCGGTAAAGACCCACAGGTGCAGCCGCATGTTTTGCAGTCTGTGCTTGATCAGCGAGCAGCGGGTGAGAGCAGTCTGCGGGCGGTCATGTTGGAAAGTAACTTAATGGACGGTCAGCAAGCCTTGTGTGACAACTTAAGCTATGGCGTCTCCATTACCGATGGTTGTTTGGGGTGGTCGAAAACTGAACAGATGTTATTGGCTGCTGCTCAGCAATTAAGCAGCTAAGCAGTTAGAGATGTAGCCTGAGTAGATGCACTGAGCCACTCATAACTGTATGCGGGTATGAGTGGCTGCATGGGTTGATAGCAGTAATCCGATCAACGGTTATTAAAAACAAAGCAGATTCTTGCAATTACTGATGCGAATCATTATTATTCGCTTTAGTTGATTTATTTGTTAGGGCCTGTCTTATGTATATCTGCTTATGCAAAGGTGTCTCGGACCACAAAATCCGCCAAGTTGTTGAAGATGGTGCGCGCAGCTGGCGTGAAGTGCGCGAAGTCACCGGCTGTGGCACTCAGTGTGGTAAATGTGCATGTTCAGCTAAGAGCATCACTCAGCATGCGATTAAAGATACCTTAATTGCCTCCGCTGATGACTTGGCTTACGCGATTTAATCGCTGGTGCGTGACTGATATCTATCGGTTTTTCACGGCTGTGCTATAGCCCTGTTTGTGGGTCTGTTATGCTGCTCTCAACATTTGTATTGATGAGGGGATAAGCATGAAAGGCGATAGCAAAGTCATTGAGCATCTCAACCGTATTTTAGGTAATGAACTGGTAGCCATTAATCAGTATTTTTTACATGCGCGCATGTATAAAGATTGGGGCTTAAGTGTATTAGCTAAATGGGAATACAAAGAATCCATTGAAGAAATGCGCCATGCCGATACATTAATTGAGCGTATTTTGTTTCTTGAAGGGCTGCCCAATCTACAAGATTTAGGCAAGCTGCATATTGGCGAACACACCCAAGAAATGCTCGCCAGCGACTTAGCGCTTGAGCATTTAGCCCGAACTGATCTACTGGCTGCCATTGCTCATTGTGAATCAGTACAGGATTACGTCAGCCGCGATATCTTAAAAATCATTCTAGATGACGAAGAAGAGCATATTGATCAGCTTGAAACTGAACTGGGCTTGATCGAAAAAATCGGTATTCAAAATTACTTGCAAAGCCAGATGGGTGAGCCTGAAGCATAAGCTTCACTGGACTTAGGCTGGAGTTAAAGAGCAGCGCAAGTCTGCTCTTTAACTCTGTTGCGGTTCAGCGAGGTGTTGAGCCAGGTTTGCAACTGCTTCAGCCCGCTGATGATCTTGACGTGGCTGTTGGCCGTTGAGGCTTGACCATGTCGTATAAGCGCGTGCGGTGATCAGTGGTTGTGCTAAATCGCCACTGCGCCATTGTTGCTCTTGCGGTGTTTGCATCTGGATCTGCTCTTGGGCCGCATGGCCACGTAATTCTAAAGCATGTAATAAGCGTTGTTGACGAATAGCCAGCAAGCGCAGGGTGCTGTCATTGACCGTTAGCTCACGTTCGCCGCGCCACTTACCTTTTAAACGATCACCATAATTGCGCAAGGTTTGCGTTAAGCCGCCGACTGCCGCTCCTACTACAGTGGCCATCCCCAAGCTGAGGCCGCCTGTGATCAGATCAATCCCAACACCGGTTGCCGCGCCTGCAGCGATACCGCCACCGACCTTAATCCCCATGTTTTTTAGGGTGGCAGGATTAAATAAATCATCCCCCCAGCGACCTTCTTCTAATGGGAGTGCATCGGCTTGCGCATCGTCTTTGCGAAACGCATACAACTGCAGTAATGCCTCCACACAACGCTGTTCACGCTGACGAACATCGTCATGCAGTTTTTGTATGGCTGTATCGAGATGATTGGGGTGCACGCTGCGCCGACAGGCGCTGATATCAATTAATAACTCGGCAATTAAACGGTAGCCTGCGCTACGGCGAGCTTGGACTTGGGCTTGGTTATGGTCAATTAAACGCTGCAAGCGAGAACGTTGGCTGTCGAGTATTAAGCTGAGATTATCGTATAAGCGTTGCTCGCCATCGATCGGCGGAGTGATGGTATCAAAGCGCACGACCGCATGGAGGCCGATACGAGCGAGGATCTCACGCCATGCCGATTCACGCTGTTCTGGACTATTGATAAAGTTGAGTACAGGTAATAAGGGTTTGCCACACATCGCCAAAATGGCCAGTTCATCACGGTATTTAGCCAGCACGGGCTCGCGGGCATCGATCACATAGATACCGGCATCAGACTGCAGTAGCTGGCGCAGCACTTTAGCTTCTTGTTCAAAGCGTTGGCGGGCTTCACTGCTTTTAAGAAAACGTTGAATCTGTTCCGGACCATCCAAGCGTTCACCGACGCGTGCGCCTTGGGTCACATAATCGTACAGCGCTACTGCATCTTCAAAGCCGGGTGTGTCGTAAAGCTCAATCAAAGCTTCGCCATCAACGGATAAACGCGCGCCTTCGACGTGCTGCGTTGTGCTGGGACGGTGTGAAATAGCGCCAAAGCTGACGTCACGCGTGAGTGTGCGCAGTAATGACGTTTTGCCCACATTAGTATGACCCACAACGGCCAGTGTGAGGGGAGACGTTTTTTTACTCATCGCCATGCTCCAGCCAAGCCCAAGGCGCAGCACTGTGATGCACCAGTTGTAATGCATCCAGCTGTTCTTGCCAATGCTGTAGCCGCTCCTCTGTGGTGTCAGTGGGTAGCAGCCACACTTGAGTTTGCACTGCGGTGCGTGATAATTCCGCAATCAAGTGTAAAGTGCCGCGGTCGGCTGAGCGTTGTGGGTTACAGGCAATCAGTAAGCGCGCGGGCGGGTTGCTACTGAGCTGTTCTAAGCCTTGCTGGCGCTGTTGATGGGTGTCTAAAACCCCTGCATCGATGATGTGTGGAGGCATTTCAGGCGGCCAAGCAATACTGTCATCGAGTTCAATGGCCACTAACACCGCGGTCTGTCCTGCTTGCGCTACGCCAGCTGTGCTGTTGGGCAAGTGGGTCGGTGCTGCATCGACAACGCCCAAGCGTTCACTGCTGGGTTGTACGCGCTCATGGAAAATATGCCAGATAGGCTCATGCGCATCGAAATGTAAACGCTTGAGCCCCTGCCGCCAACGCCATTCGCACAATAAGCTGCAGATTAAGCGCGGTACAATGCCATAGATAAGCAGTATGCCTAATAACCAGCTGGCCCAAATATGGCGCGCGGACTCATCCTCTAAAGCGTATACACCGCTGCGCTGAATCAAGTCGCTGTCGGGTACCGCAAAACCGAGCCAAGCGGCTGGGCTGCCAAGTTGGGTCACCAGCACAATAAAAGAGTCGCTGGCCACTAAAGTGGACTCCCAGACAAAGCCATAGCGGCGTGTGGCCAGTAAAGCAATTAACGTCACCAGCGCTGTAGATAAAGTGAGCAGCCACCAGCCATGCAGCAGGCGTCCTATACCCCAGCGCAGTAAGTGATTGCGCTGCAGTAAAACCAATAAGGCCGGTGCCAATTGTACAGCTTGTGCATCGCGAGCTAGTTTAGCGCTGAGCCATAAACCGACTTGGCTCAAGGGTGATTGACTCTGCTTTGACAGCATCAGGCTGACGCCCCACGCCAATAAACTCAGGCTGTTTAGACCGATTAAACCAGCCAGCGCCCAAAAAATATTAATGGCCATTGGGGTACCGCTGAGCGCTGTTTTAGCGAGCAAGCTACCACAAATAATAGCGCTCAAAATAAGCAGCCACAGCGTCAACTTAGCACCTTGCAACCAATGCTGTAAGGCTGTATTTAAGCCATCACGTTGAGCTAAAAACAGATTGCGCACCTGCAAACGTTCGGCCAATGAGCCGTGTTGGGTGCGGGCTAGACGGTTGGCCTCACTGTCTTCAAGTAATCCGGTTTGCTCTTCGCGTAAGCGCACGGTCTCGCACAGCCACAGTGTTTGTAAAGGTGAGAGTGAGTCAGTCACAAGCATTCCATTGAGTCACAGTAAGAGCACCATTGTGCCTGATAATAAGGCGTACATAACGCCAGCTCAGCGTAAATCCTTTAAGATAGGATAATAGCCATACATATTTAAGAGAGCATCGTTATGCAAGGTGGATTACCTGTCAGTTTAATTGTTGCAGCAACACGCAATCAAGTGATTGGTCGTGACAATGATATGCCTTGGCATTTGCCGGCGGATTTGCGTTATTTCAAACAGCGCACTTTAGGTAAGCCTATTATTATGGGCCGTAAAACTTGGGAATCTTTAGGACGACCTTTGCCTGGACGTTTAAATATTGTTGTGAGCCGTCAAGCCGATACAGTGCTTACGGGAGCTGAAGTATTTACGGATTTGCAGGCAGCTATTGCGCGAGGTCAAGCATGGGCCGTTGAGCAGGGTGTCGATGAAGTGATGCTGATTGGCGGGGGGCAGCTGTATCAGCAAGCGTTAGCTTTGGCGCAACGCGTGTATTTGACCCGCATTGATCTTGAGCTGGAGGGTGATACTTTTTTCCCGGTGCTTGATGAGTTGCAATGGCAGCAGGTGGATGCACAAGTGCACCCAGCTCATGAGTCTGAGCCGGGTTATACCTTTGAAGTGTGGCAGCGCATATCAAACTAAACTTATACGCGACAACCTAGCAAACAGCCTCATAGCCTGCAGCATCGAGCAACTGCTGTAGTTCATCTGGGTTGCTGGGTTGTACGCGGTAAAACCAGCTTTCGTAAGGGTGAGTATTCACACCTTCTGGCGCGTCTATTAAACCCTCGTTCACCGCAATCACAGTGCCGTTGATTGGCGCATGAATATCAGATGCAGCTTTCACCGATTCAACCACACCGACAGGTTGAGCGGCAGTGAGCGTACTGTCGAGCGCCGGCAGTTCTAAAAATACGATATCACCTAAGGCTTCTTGTGCGTGGTCAGTAATACCTACAGTAACGGTGCCATCGCTTTCGAGGCGGGCCCATTCGTGAGTGCTGGCATAACGTAAATCGGCAGGAATTGAGCTCATATTATTAATATCCTTAGCAGGTGCAATGCAAATTCTTATAGATTGATAGGCTGATCATCGATTGAATGTGTCTTGTTGTGGATGATAGGCGCATTTGGGGTTCAATTAAAATGATGCTTGATAGGCTCACTTATAAATTATTGATCTTCTTGGTACAAGCTCAAATTAGAATTTTCCCTAGGCTGACAAAGCGTGGCTTTACCACTCGCACAGGAAACCACTTGCGCCGAATTTCAACTTCAGCGCGATCAGTGGTGTCGACAGGGACGCGCGCCAAGGCAATGGCTTTGCCCAGTGTAGGTGAAAAACTACCACTGGTGATGACGCCGTTGGTTTGGCTATCAATGCGCACAGGTTGCCCCGCACGCAGCACGCCGCGCTCTTCTAGGACTAAACCGACGAGCTTTTCTGTGACACCTTGATCAAGACGTGTTTGCACGGCGGTGCGGCCGATAAAATCACGCGATTCAGGTTGCCAGCAGAGTAGGTGCTGCATATTAGCCGCCAGTGGTGAAACCTCTTCATTGGTTTCTAAGCCATATAAATTGAAGCCAGCTTCGAGGCGCAAAGTATCGCGCGCGCCAATACCAATAGGGCTAATACCTGCACCCACCAGCTCATTAAGAAAATCAATGGCTTGTACAGCCGGTAACATGATTTCAATACCGTCTTCACCGGTATAACCGCTGCATGAAATCAACCAGTCACCATCAATTGCTGCTTCGTGGTGCTCTAAACTTTCAAGTAAATGCGCGCGCGTGGAACTGACAATACTGGCCAGACGCTCGCGAGCTAATGGACCTTGAATTGAAAACAGGCATAAGTCATGACGCCAGAGCACTGTGCAAGCAAAGGCTTGTGCGTGCTGTTCGAGCCAGTTTTGTACGCGTTCGCGGGTGACTGCATTACTGACAAGGCGGTAACCTGTATGCGTACGAAACACCATCACATCATCAATAATGCCGCCCTGCTCATTGAGCAAGAGGCTGTGCTGAGCGTTGCCAATAGCCGCCAGCAGTGCCACGTCGTGACTGAGTAAGCGCTGCAAAAAGGCTTGGGCTTGAGTGCCTTGAATATCAAAAATGCTCATGTGGGAAATATCAAATACGCCGCATTCGCTGCGCACATGGTGATGTTCTTCCACCTGTGAACCGTAATGCAACGGCATATCCCAGCCATTAAAATCAACCATTTTTGCACCGAGGGCCAGGTGCATCTCATACAAAGGGGTACGCAATCCCATAGGATCTCCTAACCGGTCAAACGTAGTGTTTGTACCTGTGGGTAATTCACTCGGCGCATAGTGTAGCGGTCTTGTTTTAGTGCTGCACCGATGATTGTAAGTATAGCCTGTGTTTTTACAAACACTAGATTAGTGCCCAGGGCGGTGTGCTGAGCGACGAATTAATAGAATGACCGGCAATAACCCCACCATCACTAAGGTCAGGGCAGGTAACGATGCACGCGCCCATTCACCCTCGCTGGTCATTTCAAAAATACGTACCGCCAGCGTATCCCAGCCAAAGGGTCGCATCAGCAAAGTAGCTGGCATCTCTTTGAGTACATCCACAAACACCAGCAATGCAGCGGATAAGCTACCGGGTATGAGTAAAGGTAAATACACCCGTCTAAATAAAGCAATGCCACTGACACCTAAACTGCGTGAAGCTTCAGGTAATGAGGGTTTGATACGCGCAAGTGCGCCTTCTAAGGGACCATGCGCAACCGCCATAAAACGGATGACATAGGTTAATAGCAATGCGCTTAAACTGCCGAGCAAGATGGGACGACCTGCGCCACCGAGCCAGGTGGACAGAGGAATCACCGCATGCTCATCGAGGTAACTGAAGGCCAGCATAATCGCTACCGCGAGCACTGAGCCGGGTAAGGCGTAGCCTAAATTAGCAAAGCCAACCAATGCATGCATCGGGCGGGTGGCGGTTAAGCGTTTAGCGAAGGCTAAGAGTAACGCTGCGGTCACGGTTAAAGCTGCCGCCATTAAACCCAGATATAAAGTGTGAGTGATGAGGGCGCTATAGCGCTCATCCAGGTCAAAACGTCCGCGTTGCCAAAACCAGACGATTAACTGCAACATGGGAATCACAAAAGCACACAAAAACACTAAACCACACCAGCTTGATGCCAAGACGGCTTTCCAGCCATGTAAAGTGTAGAGCGCTTTGCCGCGAGGGCGCTCGTTGCTGGGGCGTATCGCTCCACGTGCACGTTGCTCAGCAAAAATCAGCACAGCGACAAATAACAACAATAAGCTGGCCAGTTGTGTGGCGCTGGATAAGCTAAAGAAGCCATACCAAGTTTTATAGATCGCCGTAGTAAAGGTATCAAAGTTAAACACAGAGACCGCGCCGAAATCAGCCAGTGACTCCATCAAGGCTAAGGCAACGCCGGCACCAATGGCGGGGCGCGCTACGGGCAAAGCCACGCGCCAAAAGGCTTGCCAAGGTGTCAGCCCTAAAACCCGCGCTGCTTCCATAAAACCCTTGCCTTGGGCTAAAAACGCGGTGCGCGCCAGTAAGTATACATAAGGATAAAAAACTAACGTGAACACGGTAATCACCCCGCCAGTGGAGCGCACCCGCGGGAAAACAATACTGTTGCCAAACCACTCGCGCATTAGACTTTGCACAGGGCCAGAAAAATCGAGTAAGCCAACAAATACAAAGGCCAGCACGTAGGCAGGAATAGCAAAGGGCAGCATTAAAGCCCAATCGAGCCAGCGCCGTCCTGGGAACTCACATAAACTGGTGAGCCAAGCTAAACTCACTCCCAGAAGTGTCACACCGACCCCCACACCAGCAACTAAAATAGCGGTGTTGGACAGTAAACGTGCCATTTGTGTGTCCCACAGATGACTCCAAATTTGCGTATCCACTGAATGCCAACTGAGCAGTAATACGCTAATAGGTAGGCACACCAATGCAGCAAAAAATAATGCAATTGGATACCAGCGACGTTGGGCAGGAAGAGCCACAAGAAACCTCGTTTAGTCAGTAACGCTTTAAGCAATATGGCGCAGTATAACCGCATGATTTGATTTTGCTGCGCTATACTTTTTATCGTATTGAGATTAAGTATCGTTTCTATTGGGCTGGCGCACCACTGTAAACCCTGTCGCCAGCCTGTTTTTTGCCAGTTAGAGCGTTGATAAACAGGCTGAAAATTGTGTAGCTAAATTTTTCAGTAATTGCTCATACCCTGTTGCTGAAACGTCAACTGTACTGCCCATCGCATCCAGCTCAGCTAAAGTCACAGGCAAACCTGCGGCTAAGGTGTGCGCTAAACGAGGCTGCATCGGCGGCTCGCTAAACACACAGCTGGGACCTGCCTGTTGTAAACGCTCGCGCATTTGATTGACGTGCTTTGCACCGGGCTGCAACTCATGGGATACGGCAAAAACTCCAGTATGCTTGAGGCCATACGCCC
>JAAZJF010000176.1 GCA_012800475.1 Gammaproteobacteria bacterium | reverse complement strand
GCAGTGAGTCACAATTTCGCAACTGGGTCACCGCTGATGGCAGCGCTGGACCAAGTGGTGAAGCAGGCTTTAAGGCTGAGGCGGGGCGTTATCACTTATACGTTTCGTTAGCTTGCCCTTGGGCGCACCGCACGCTGATCTTGCGTACGTTAAAAGGGCTGGAGTCGATGATTTCAGTATCAGTGGTCAACCCTTATATGCGTGAGCATGGCTGGACCTTTATCGAAGATACAGGCGTCGTCGCTGATCCGCTGTTTCAAGCCACCTATATGCACCAGATTTATACGGCGGCAGACTCTAAGTACAGTGGGCGTGTCACAGTTCCAGTGCTGTGGGATAAGCAGCACAATGTGATGGTGAGCAACGAGTCATCTGAGATTATTCGTATGTTCAACTCGGCTTTTGATGAGATTGGCGCAAAACCTGGCGATTATTACCCAGAGGCGTTACGTGCTGAGATTGATCGTGTCAACGCGCATGTCTACGACACCATCAATAATGGTGTGTACAAAGCCGGTTTCGCGACCAGTCAAAAAGCTTACGAGCTGGCTGTGTTCCCCTTGTTTGAAGCACTGGATGAACTTGAGCACCGCTTCTCCAAACAGCGCTATTTAGTAGGTGAGCAGATCACCGAAGCAGATTGGCGCTTGTTTACCACGCTGATTCGTTTTGATGCGGTGTATCACGGGCATTTCAAATGCAATCTTAAGCAGATCGAGGATTACCCGAATCTGGCAGGTTATATACGCGAACTCTACCAGTGGCCGGGTGTGGCGCAAACGGTAAACATGGCGCATATCAAAGAGCATTATTACCGCAGCCACGACACCATTAATCCAACCGGTGTGGTGCCAGCGGGCCCAGTGTTAGATTTTGCTCGGCCACATGGTCGTAAGTGATTGTTGCTACACAACCAAGCCGGCTGAGCGGCTATTGACTCGCTGCTCAGTTCGGTATCGCTCACAACTCAGTGATGGAGGTCTCTTATGCAAGCACTACAGTTTTCTGCCACCGGTTCATTAGATACATTGCAATTGCATGACTTGCCCAAGCCTGTGCCAGCCGCGGGTGAGGTATTGGTTGAGGTGCGTGCGAGCGGTGTTAATCCCAGCGATATTAAGAACGTACTTGGACTCTTTCCTTACACTACAGGGCCGCGTATTCCCGGGCGGGACTTTGCCGGAGTAGTGGTCGCGGGGCCAGACGAATTGCTTGGCCAAGCCGTTTGGGGTGGTACGGGTAAGGGCTTTGGTTTTTACCAAGACGGTTGCCATGCCCAGTATGTGGTGGTGCCGGCCAATGCGGTCGCACCGTTACCCAAATCACTCAGCTTTGCTCAGGCGGCCACCTGTGGTGTGCCCTTTATCACCGCTTGGGATGCGCTTGAACGCAGTCAGGTTAAAGCAGGTACTCGCTTTTTAATTATCGGTGCAGGTGCTGTGGCTAAAGCAGCGCAGGCTTTAGCTCAAGCACGCGGTGCAAAAGTGGTGATGGCGGCGCGGCGCGCAGAGGTTGTACACGATTTGCAAGCACAAGGCATCACCGCGTTTGAACTCAGCGAAGATGGGCAACTACCAGAACAGGCGCGCCAGCACTTTGATCAGCAGGCACCCGAAGTGATTTTTGAAACTACAGGTTTTTGGCTTGCTGCAGCTGTAAATACGGTGGATACCTTGGGGCGTATCGCTATTATTGCTGCACCTCAGGATGGTGTGATCAGTCTGTCATCCTTAAACTTGTACCGTCGTGGTGGTTCGATTGTGGGGATTAATTCGCTGCTCTACAGCCTCAAAGAATGTGCGCAGATGCTGAAGCGTATCGGCGCAGCATTTGATGCTGGACTGCCCGCACCCAGTGGTTTTGTTGAATTACCCCTGGCGCAAGCCGTTGCTGCTTACCAGCAGGTCAGCGCCGGCGCAGCAGAAAAAATTGTTCTGATTCCTTAATACCAGAGGAGATGTCACCATGATTGAATTACGACCTTATAACGAACTCGGCGGGGCACAACATGGTTGGCTGGACACGCGCCACCATTTTTCTTTCGCTGATTATTATGATCCTGCCCGTATGCGCTGGGGCCATTTACGTGTTTGGAATGATGACACCATCGCTGCGCATTCGGGCTTCCCAACCCACCCACACCGCGATATGGAAATCATCACCTATGTACGCAGCGGTGCTATTACTCACCAAGACAGTTTGGGGAACCGAGGGCGTACAGAGGCAGGTGATGTGCAGGTCATGAGTGCAGGCACCGGTATCGCGCACAGTGAAATGAATGAAGAAGACGTGGCAACACAACTGTTTCAAATTTGGATTATGCCAGATAAGAAAGGTTTACCGCCCAGTTGGGGCACTCAGCCGTTTCCTAAGGGCGAGCGCAGTGGCGCTTTTGTCACCCTCGCCAGTGGTTTTGCTGAAGACACGCAAGCGTTGTCGATTCGTGCCAATGCCCGTTTAGTTGCAGCGACATTAAAAGCTGGGCACAGCGCTGAGTATCAGATTGCAGCCGGGCGTAAGGTGTATTTAGTACCTGCCAGTGGCCAGATCGAGATCAACGGTGTGGTGGCTAAAGCGGGTGACGGTGTGGCAATCAGCGATGAAACCCTGCTTAAAGTGACAGCTGAGCACGACAGTGAAATCGTGCTAGTCGATGTCGCATAAAGCGTGCTATTTGTGTGCTCACCGTTGTTGAGCACTGAACAGATGTGCCCCTGTGGCCGTATTGAGCGCCTTGTGCGCTTTGCTTAAGCAAGTATTGAATAATGACCTGTGTTGTCGGGCGGTGTTAAAAAACGGCTTTGACTGTCTCGTTAACAGTATTCAGTGCCTTTTTAAAAATGACACAAACAAAATTAATCGTAAAAAAGGAAACACATAATGACTAAAGTATTGGTTCTTTATCACTCAATGTATGGACATGTAGAAACGATGGCCAATGCGGTCGCTGAGGGTGCCCGCGGTGTAGCAGGCGTTGAGGTCACGGTAAAGCGAGTGCCCGAAACCATGAGCGCTGAGATCTTTGAAAACGCTGGTGGCAAAACCGATCAAAGCGCTGAAGTGGCAACACCTGCAGAGCTTGCTGATTACGATGCCATTATCGTAGGTACACCCACGCGTTTTGGTAGCATGAGCGGGCAGATGCGTAACTTCTTTGACCAAACCGGCGGTCTGTGGGCCAAAGGCGCATTGGCTGGTAAAGTGGCCAGCGTATTTGCTTCTACAGGTACCGGTGGTGGCCAAGAAATGACTATTACCTCAACTTGGACCACTCTGGCACACCACGGCATGATCATTGTGCCAGTGGGTTATACCACGCCTGAGTTATTTGATATCTCCAAAGTCAGTGGTGGAACACCGTACGGTGCAACAACCTTTGCTGGCGGTGATGGTTCACGTCAGCCTGACCCACGTGAGCTTGCCATTGCGCACCATCAAGGTGCACATGTGGCACAGATTGCCGCTAAACTTAAAGCCTAAAAGTTATCATCAGCTCTTTAGTTGCCGGGAGTCGCTAGCATAGGACTCAAGTCCATCAAGCAACGCGGTCATGTGTTTATCATGGTCGCGTTGTTTTGTTTTAAAAGTCGCTTGGATTGAGTGCTTATAAATGTAGTATGTAGCATGACTCTAACCAACGAGGTTTATATGAAAGTACGTATCGCACTCGCCGCCATTGCTGCATTCTCTATTTCAGCATGCACAACCACGGCTCAAGACACACCAGCGCAATCTTCGGTTGCAGCCTTTGACGCTTCAGCGCAGCAATATCAGTGTGATAGTGGTGAAACAGTCGCAGCTCTGTACCCCACAAGCGACTCAGCGACAATCAAGTACCAAGGCCGTGTTTATACAATGAATATTGCTGTATCAGCCAGTGGTGCACGCTATGTGGGTGAGGGCTTGGAGTGGTGGAGCAAAGGGAGCGGTTCAGGATCTGCAGGGACTGTGTTAGAGCATCAAACAGACGGGACGACGGGTGTTGCTCTTGAGTATTGCACCGCTCGCTAAATCCACTTTTATTGATACTCATAGAGTTGAGCTGTCGACTACAACCTATAGATCTAAGTTGTAGTCGATTGGCTAGAATCTAAGAGGCTTTAGGTTTAAAAAACAGCGTTGCCCCGCGCTGTAAGCCGTGCAGGTTTACATCATCGCGCGGCACTTCCGCTTCAATGACTTCATCTTGCCCCTCAACTTTTAATGTCACGCGAGTGATGGCTCCCAGCGGACG
>JAAZJF010000175.1 GCA_012800475.1 Gammaproteobacteria bacterium | reverse complement strand
GAGTCATCGGATTTACGAAAGTGTTTGAGCGTGGCATCCACAGCTTCTTGCTGGTAGGGCCGCAGTTTAAAAGGCGCATTCATGGTTCAGGGCTTAAGACTATGGGGATGAAAAGCACCCATACTAACAAATCCACTAAGCTGTTAGCCTGTGAATCCATCGACTTCGGCTTGTGTAGTGACTTGAACGGCCGGAGTGCATGCAGACCTATCAGGAGTGTTTCCCGTTTATGAATGAACAACTCAATACCCAAGGCCCCGCCATCGCTGAGTGAGCACGCTCTATGCGCGGCCGATCACAGCATTTTGAAGCGTATTTTATAGAAACGCACATCACCCTGATCTACGCTCAACAGCAGTACCTTGACCGCACAAACACTCAAGCCACAAGAGGAATTTCTGCAGTTTTCTTGCCATCACGGTCTAGGTTTGCCATGGTTACGCTCGTTGTAAAGTTATATGGTTCGCCAGATCCTGGCCTCAGCGAACAGGCTTGCGCCGGTTTAAAACCTACACACCACAACCCAAAGGAAGTGACTGAACACATCAAGAATCGCCCGCTTTAACACTGCCAAAGCCGGGAAAACCGACACGCTCTATGCAATAGAAAATAAAATTCGAATACTCTGAAGGAGACATGATGAAACTCTATAAGACACTGTGCGCTGCTGCAGTCTTTAGCCTTGCCACCGTGGCAAGCGCTGTTAACGCAGAAACGTGGCGACTGGGCCTCGAGGAAATCGAGGGTAGCGTTCAAGCAAAATATGCAGAAGCGTTTAAAGAACTCATCGAAGAAAAAAGTAACGGCGATATCACCGTGCAACTGCTGCCCTATGGTAAATGGGGTTCCAGCTATTCGGAACTGTACGACGCCATTCAAGGTGGCGCGATCCAAATCGGCTTTGGCTCGGGCGCTTTAGGCGGTACTGTCCCTGAGAGCCAATTGCTCAGCCTAAACTTTGTGATGCCCAACGATCAGTTGGAAACCGTAAAAGTACTCAACTCGCCAGAGTTTATTGAGAGTGAGCCGTGGCAGCAATCCTTCCGTAAGCGCGGTCTCGTCCCGCTGGCGGAGCTGGCTGAAGGCTATCAAGTGTGGACCTCAAACAAAGCGCTCGAAACTCCCGCTGATATGAAAAACCTAGCCATCCGTGTGATGGACAATAGCTTATTGCGCTCCACCTATAAGGCCTACGGTGCCTCACCGATCACTATTGCCTACGGCGAACTGTACAGTGCGCTGCAGCAAGGCCAGGCCGACGGCAATATTCAGCCCGTGTTTGCCCATGAAGAAATGGGTTTCTACGAAGTGCAGAAAAATATGATCTTCGCCAACCAAGCGCAATTTGTTGCCACTTTAATGGGTAACCTCGACTGGTACGAAGATCTTTCAGATCAAGAAAAAACCATGCTCAAGGATGTCACCCAGGAACTGGTGCAAACCGGTCACGATATTCAGAGCCAATTTAACAAGGAGCGTTTAGACACCATTAAGTCCAAGAGCGACATCAATATGATCGAACTCAACGACGAGCAACAAGACGCCTTCCGCAAGCTAGCTAAGCCGGTACGCCAAGTCTTTATTGATGAAGTGGGCGAGCGTGGTAAACAGTCGCTGGAGATTTTATTACATGAGTACGGTCTATCCGACTCTTAATATCAGTATGACAGCATAGGGTGCAATCACTTCACCTGATGCCTAGTACAAAAGCCGTTGAGCTTGATCACACATCAAGTCCAACGGCTTTTTTATTGCCGCTGATCCAACTGCTACTTGCCGCCCAACGACGGCAAAAACAGTGAGATCTGCGGAAATAGAATCAGAATAACTGTCGCAATCAGTAAGATAAAAACAAAGGGCGGTGTGCCGCGAATCACATCCATATAAGGTCGACGAAACACTGCAATGGCAGTGAAAATGTCGCAACCAAAAGGCGGCGTGGCCGAACCTATCGCTGCTTGCAAAGTCACAATAACGCCGACATGCACCGGATCCAGCCCTGTGGATTGAATCAGCGGTTTAAAAATCGGTACTAAAATCAGAATCACCACAATAGGGTCAACAAACATACAGCCGATAAAGAACGCCGCTGCAATCAGCAAGAGCGCAAGCGTTTGGCTGTCCCCCACACGCTCGATAACCGGCCCCAGCAGTTGCTCAGGAATACCAGCAGTTCCTAAAGCTTGGGAAAATGCCGCACCGATGGCCACGAGAATAAAGACCACTGCTGTAATCATACCGGTCGACAGCGCCAAGCCACCCAAGTCACGAATGCTGACTTTTCGGTAGATCACCACTTCCAGCAGCAATGCATAGGCAACGGCAACGGCTGAGGCTTCCACTGCGCTGAAAAAGCCACCATAAATCCCGCCCACCACAATAATGGGGAAACCCAAGGGCAAAATGGCCTTACGCAAGGCTCTAAAACGTTCCGACCACGATGCTTTAGGGTCAGACGTCATGCCTTTAACCCGCGCCCAGATATAACAATAAACTGAAAACATCAGCATGATCATCAGCCCCGGCAAAATACCGGCTAAGAACAGATCACCAATCGAGGCCTTCATCACCACGCCGTAGATGATAAAGCCGATGCTAGGAGGAATCAGCAGCGCAATATCACTGGCATTAATGATCAGCGCCAGCGTAAAGGAGTCCGGATAACCTTTGGCCAGCAAGCGCGGACGCATCGGCCCACCCATTGCCACTACCGTGGCCTGAGTGGAGCCAGACACCGCACCAAATAACGCGCAGGAAATGGCAGTGGTAATCGGCAATCCACCGCGCACATGGCGGGTAAAAGAATCGACTAAGTCCAGCAATCGATTTGCGGTATGGCCTTTGGTTAAAATATCGGCGGCAAAAATAAACATGGGTACAGCAGCCAGCACCCAACTGCCCACGCCATTGACCATCCAACTGACAGCTTGGTCGGGACCAAAAAAAGTCATGTCCGTGAACATCATAAAAAGCGTGCCCGCAGCCAGAGGCACCATCATCGGAAAGCCAAGCAACAGCAGCACAACCATGAGAATAAGTAATAGGGTTAGCATCTTTGGCTCCGCCTCAGTCAGTGATGTGTGTGTTATGGGGGACTGAAGCGTCCTTGGCACAGCGGTGTTCACTGCTATCGAGCGGTACATCTGCATACTCTTCCTTGTCGCGGAAAGAGCGATAGATGTCGTCACTGAGCAGATTGCGCAGGGCCGTCAAGATGTACTGAATACCCGCTAAACTGAAGCCCACGGGCAAGGCTAGATTGATCGCCCACATCGGAATACCGAGCGCAGAACTGGTGCGTCCGCGAGTAAAGAGGGCAAGATCGTATTGCGCTGACTTAAAAGCAAAGTAAAACATTAATGCGGCGGTACCCACACTGATAATGATCAGTAGAACCTTACGCCAACGTTGATTGAGAAGATCATAAAAGGCTGACATACGGATATGTCGTGCGTGGCGCGCCGCATAGCCCACACCGACAAAAGTGATAATCACAATCAGCATTTCGGTGATTTCGTAAGTGCCAGGAATACCACGATCGAAAAGAAGGTTGCCGACGACATGGGCACTCATCAGCAATGCCATTAAGAGCACACTGCCAGCAATCATTGTGCGCTCAACCCAGCCTAGCCCCCGATCGATTGAATCAAGCACCGAAAGCAAAGCATGACCTTTAACCTCTCCTTGACTGTCATCGGTTTTATCCGAGCCGTCCATATTATAATATTCCTCCAGTATGTAGACGAGTCGTTAGCACTGCTTGGAATGCTACCGTGGCGCTACGATAATCCTGTCTGCATACATTTAAATAATGATTGAATTAGATCTCCATATACAAGAAAGGGTACAAGCAACAGGCCGCGCTCGCCACCCTCAACTGATTTTATATGCTCTGAATAACAGCATACAAATCAGTCTAAGTCTTGAGCCACTGCTGGATTGCCGCCTGCTATAGCGCATATATTTATTCAGCCAAATCTCAGCTCACTGATCGCATAAATGACTGATTTATCATCCGTCATGACCTTTACTCATGTATCAGCTGAAATAAGATCATTTTTGTTCATGTCAGTATCCGCGTATAAATACATCCATTCCCTGCTCTAAACCGCTAGAGCACTTATTAATACACGATAAACACGAACAAGCACTGTAGACGACTGAGCACAATCATCAGTCAGTCCAGTAAAAACGTTTTCCTCAGACAATACGCGATTGCCGCATCGCGTCGCTCCTCGCAATGACGTAATTAATCAGTACTTCCTTAACCCCAGTTCAAAACCTGCCAATTATGCTTTTTCCCTTGCTCGGCTAGCTTGTTACAAGGGTTCACTAAATAGGCAAAATCAGCAAACTCGCATAAGGGCAAGTCGTTAATCGAATCGGTGTAAAAATGCACGTCAGAAAAAGATGCATTATGGTCTGCACACCACTGCTGCAGACGGGTGACTTTACCTTTCTGGTAACTGGGCGTACCAAGTATCAGCGGACTGAATGCACCGTCTTTTTCTACTAAATCGATACCTATGGCGTGCGGAATACCAATGCGCTTAGCAACAGCCTCCACTAGAAATGCCACTGACGCTGAAATAATCAACATCGTGCGCTGCTGTTTCTGCAGTTGCTTAATTAGCACAGGTGCTTGCGGGAAGAGCTTAGGCAGTATGCTCTCTTCCACGCATTGCTCGGCAAGGCGTGACACCTCAGCAATGCTTAAATGGCTTATTGGCGCAATAGAAAAATCTAAATACGCCTGCATATCCAGCTCACCCTCACTGTATAAAGCCATCAAACGTTGGTCTTCAGCAATAAAGTCAGGGTGGGTAACAATACCTTTTTCAACTAAAAAAACATGCCAAAGCATCGCACAATCAGCATTGATTAACGTTTCATCCATATCAAATACATACAAGGGGTTCGGCATCGTTATGCACTCACAGGTTGAATTTCATTTAAGTTGAAACGCAGATTCAACTGATGCCCTTGTGCAAACAGTCTTTCCGAGGAGCGATTAAGCAAGTCGACTGTTAACTGACAATCCTGACACTGCTCCATACCCACCGAATAACGAATGACATTACCCAGCAACTGCTGATGCAGGACTGTTGCTTGTAAGGGTTTAGAAATATGTGCGGGGTAATGACGCCCGATTTCTTCGACATAAATTGACTCTGGTCGAATGGCTATTTTATTTACCGTATCAATATTAAACAGCTGCTTGGCTTGCTGCGCCTCTATAAGGTTGTATTGCCCCATAAACTCGGCAACAAACTCGTTTCCAGGCTGAGTATAAATTTCTTCTGGTGAGCCTTGCTGAACGATTTCACCTTTGTTCATCAAAAAGATACGATCCGACATTGTCATCGCCTCTTCTTGGTCATGGGTCACAAACACAGTCGTGAGGTTCAGCTCTTTTTGAATATCACGAATCTGTTGGCGCAAACGTTTACGGATTTTTGCATCAAGCGCTGACAGCGGCTCATCCAGTAATAAGATTCTTGGCTTCACCACTAAAGCCCGCGCCAGTGCAACACGCTGACGCTGACCACCCGATAGCTGATGCGGGTAATGGTTTTCTTTGCCCGACAAATCAACGAGTTGGATGACATTTGCGACGTCTTTCTGGATGGTTTTAGCCTCAAGCTTTTTCATTTTTAAGCCAAAGGCAATATTACCTGCAACTGTCATATTAGGAAACAGTGCATACGACTGAAACACCATGCCAATGCCACGTTCTTGGGGTGTTTGCTCGGTAATATCCTCACCATCAACATAAATACGACCGCCATCAACTGGGTTCAAACCTGCCAAACTGCGTAGCAAAGTCGATTTTCCACAGCCACTTGGCCCCAACAAGGTAATAAATTCACCTTGGCTTATATTGAAATCAATATTTTCAAACACGGTATTTTGGCCGAAGCGTTTAGTGAGCTTAGCAACGCTCACGTAATTCTTTTTATGGATGGCATTCATAGTTTTTCTCCTTGACTAAAACGACTAGCCAGCCAGGTCATCCCAAAAATAAATAAGAAATAAGTCATAACCAACGCTGACGTAAAGTGCCCGCTGGTTTGGCGCATGTTGTAGAGGTAAATCTGCAGGGCTTCATACCGTGTCCCCACCAAGATATTGGCGAACACAAACTCACCGAGCAAAAACGAAAAAGAGATAAACACAGCAGCTAAAATACCTTTTTTCAAGTTAGGCAATACCACCAACAAAAAGGCTTTAGGCGTACTCGCTCCGAGCAAATGTGCTGCGTCCATCAGGTCGTGCAAATTTATTGCACTCATGCTGTTGGATAACGCTCGGTAAATAAACGGCAAGGCGATAGTGAAATAGGTACCAATCAGAATCCAAGGCGTTCCCACTATTGGCAAGGTGCTGTCAGCATACAATTGCAATAAGCCAACTGAAGACACCACAGGAGGAACAGCAAAGGGTAATAAGATCAAAATATTCATGACCTTATCAAGCTTAGGGTAATAATAAAAAACAACAAAGACGGTGGGCAATATCAAGGCAAGGCTCAATATTAAAGCGCTGATACCAATCACCAGTGAGCGTCCAAAAGCTGCGATAAATCGCTCATCACTTAATAGCTTTAAGTACCAGTCAAAGGTAAAGCCACTGGGCAATATAGTTGCGCCCCAACTGGATGAAAAAGAGTACAGCAGCGTGGCTAAAATAGGCACCAACATAATGCCGACGATGCCATAAACGATAACCTTGTGAAACAGCATTGAGCTGCTTGAATTAACGGTTTGCATTGTAGCTCCTTGACACCAACCATTGATTAATCAGGGTGATAAACGCCAGTAAGGCCAGCAGTAATACCGAGATTGCAGCGGCTAAGTTAGGCTCTAAAAACAAGTCACCGGAAACCAAGCTGGCAATACGAATAGTCACCAAGTTATAACTGCCTCCGGTTAAGGCATACACGCTGGCATACGCACCAATGGCGTTGGCAATTAAAATAATGAGCGTACCGAGCAGCGCAGGCGTTAAAACAGGGAGCGCAATACGTAACCAATACTGATAACTACTGGCTCCAAGTAAAGCAGCGGCTTCTTTCCAGTCGTGTTTTAAACTGTCAAAAGCTGGGTAGAGCAGCAATACCGCCAGTGGTATTTGAAAGTAGACATAAATCGCTAATAACCCCCACTTACCATATAAGTTAAAGTCATCAATAAACCCGTGTTTTTTAAGTAACAAGGTAAATGCGCCATTGAAACCTAAAATAATAATAAAGGCGAAAGCCAAGGGTACGCCTGAGAAGTTACTGCTCATGTTGGTAAAAGCAATGACAGCGTTGCGTACTTTACTGTCGACATACCGCAACGACGAAACCAACAGCGTTGCGATCCCTAGCCCTAAAAGACTGGACCAAGCCGACAGCCATAAACTGTTGCTAAAACCTTGCAACATAAACTTAGAGCCCAGTACTTCTTGGTAGTTTTCTAAAGACCACTGCCCTTCATAAATAAAACTATTGATAACAACCCACAGCATGGGTGCGAGTTGAAACAAATAAAATAAAATTAAAAACGGAATAAAGTATAAGGCTGGCTTTAGTCGCCGCAACCCAAACTGTAGCTTTGATGTGCTTTTTTTGACCTGCTGTGGCATCTGCAAATCATTCAATTTAAGGCTGCGCGTGGTCATGGCTCACGACCCCTTTAAAGTGGTTAGCGGGCTGCTTGCAAACAATTGCGAAGAGTAGGGTTTGTTGTGCTCCAGTCTCATTAAGTGACAAACACTGCCGCAGATTTCAGTTTGCTTGACACTCAAATGAGCCTCTGCCCCGCTACTGCTTTGTTTTTGCTGTGCGAAAGCATCACCGATCACAAACAAAGGAACCTCCCGTTCTTCAGGTAACGTGCCACCATGTGATAAATCATTGTTCATGCCGTGGTCACTGGTCACCATGACTTGATACCCATCGCTTAACCATGCCTCGATGTAATTGGACAGATGGATGTCTGCACCGCGTGCGCAGTTTCGATATTGACGCGAATCTAAGCCAAATTTATGGCCCTGATCATCAATATTCATGGGGTGGATTAAGAGTAAATCCGGCTGATAGGTGCGGCGTAAGTATTCAGCATCCAGAAACAGCGCCTCATCGGGGTAGTGATCCCAGTGATAGAAGCAGCCGTGCTGAATATTCAGGGTTTCATCATGGGTAAAGCGATCGCGCACGGCAACATAAGGCGCTCGGTTATACAGCTCACTCACCCAATGGTACGCCGCCGCTGCAGTCACTTTACCCTGCTGCTGCGCGAGACTAAAAATGGATTCATGCTTGGATAAGCGCACAATTTGATTGTTAACAATGCCGCTCTCAATGGGTCGCACCCCAGTTAAAATGCATTCATACAGCGGGCGCGACATTGAAGGCAGTTCAGCTTGTACTTGAAACAGCATGGCTCGATCTTGTTCAACGAGCCCATTCAAGTAGCCCATGCAATCACGGGCAACCTGATAATTGAGCCCATCAAGAATCACTAAGATAACTTTGCTATTCATAAAATCGACTACTTATTTGAATATTACTGTTGATTAATCAAGACGCTTTCTTGCCATTGGCGTGGCAATTTACGGGCTGATTTTTCCCAAGCAGCAAAATCACTGACGGAATGAACATTGTTGTATTGCGAGTTGGGTAAGAGCTTGTCTTGAATAGACTTTGGCAGGATGACATCCGTACGTATTGGCCGCGCATAACCTTCTGCAAGGTTAATCTGACCTTTATCACTAAAAATGTATTCGCGGGTTAATTTGGCTGCGTTGGGGTTTTTCGCATAGGCATTGATAACAGTGGTGTAACCGGAAATCACCGAGCCGTCTTGCGGAATACTGACACTAAAGCGCGCTCTATCGATTTGATCACGGTAGTTCAGCGCATTGAAGTCCCACATTAGAGCAACTTCAACCTCGCCTTTCTCTAGGTTGGCAACACCTGGATTGGTAAAAGAGAGTCGTCCTTGCTTGGCCAGCTCAGCAAAAAAATCAATAGCGGGCTGCAGGTTCTTTTCATTACCGCCTTTAGCAAAAGCTGCGGCAAGGACAGCATTATTGGCTTGAGCTGCGACACCTACATCGCCAATGCTGACTTTATAGTCGCCTGTGAGTAGGTCATCCCAAGCTTGTGGTGGGTTTTTTACTAAATTGTTATTTGAGATAAAAGCGATAGTGCCGGTATAAGCAAGCGCCCAATGGCCCTCTTGGTCTTTTGCCCAAGCAGGAATGCTCTCCCACGTAGTTGGCTTGTAGGCTTGGGTAACGCCTTTTTTAACCGCAACACGCGCAAAAGCAAAACCTATATCACCAATATCAGCCGTAGCGTTCTTTTTTTCAGCATCAAATTTGGCGATTTCCTGTGCCGAGCTCATATCAGTATCTTTATGCTTTAAGCCATACTCTTTTTCTAAGTCTTGCCAAGTGCCTTTCCAATTAGCCCAGCTGTCTGGCATGCCGACACTATAAACGTGCCCTTCTTTTTTTGCCGCCTCTACTAACGCTTGGATACTTTCATCCTGAGCGAACACGTTTAGCGAAAAAAGCGTTGCAGTTAAACCAGCACACATTAATAAGCGATTCATTCGTGCGATTCCTTTAGGTCAGATATTATCGGGCTAGCCTAAAGACGCGGTATGACATTTTGACTACATTTATTGTTCAGTTTCTTGGCAATTTTATGACGGATTTATTTCAGCCAGAATATATCTGCACTGAACGCCTTGGGCAGACCTAAGAGAGAGCATCTGCCTCATCATGACCTTTCCTCATACACCAGCTGAAATAAGATCATTTTTGTTCATGTCAGTATCCGCGTATAAATACATCCATTCCCTGCTCTAAACCACTAGAGCACTTATTAATACACGATAAACACGAACAAGCACTGTAGACGACTGGCAAACATCGTCAGTCAGTCCAGCAAAAGGGTTTATCGCACGATTTGGATACCAGAGCATCATGAGCAACG
>JAAZJF010000024.1 GCA_012800475.1 Gammaproteobacteria bacterium | reverse complement strand
GACCTTGTTATTTCTGATATGGCCCCCAATATGAGTGGTGTACGCACAGCTGATCAGGCTGCAGCCATGTATTTATGTGAGTTGGCCTTAGATTTGGCAACCAAAGTGCTGCGTCCCGGTGGTGACTTTTTAATTAAAATTTTCCATGGTGAAGGTTTTGATGAATATTTGCGCGATGTGCGTCAGCGTTTTGATAAGGTTCAGATGCGCAAGCCAACATCATCACGTGACCGTTCCCGTGAGCAGTATTTATTAGCGCGTGGTATGTACGCAGTTGATGAAGATGTTTGACTGACGTGTTTAAATGTATTGTTACATGACAAACCTACGCACAGCGTCAATATGTAGTAAGTTTGTTGAGTGTAATTGACGTTTTTGTTGCGGTTGTTGCAGCAGAGGGTATATAGAAGTGAACGATATGACTAAAAACCTACTTTTGTGGTTGGTTATCGCTGCTGTCCTAGTGACCGTAATGAACAACTTTACCTCACAAGGCGAGACCGGCAAGCTGAACTACAGCACCTTTATTGAAGAGGTCAAGTCAGGCCGCGTACAGCAAGTGACTGTCGATGGTTTTGTAATCAGCGGTAAACGTGGCGATGGCAGTGTCTTTGAAACAGTGCGTCCAGCCATTCAAGACAACGGTTTGATGGGTGACTTAATCGAGAACAACGTCAGTGTTGTCGGTAAGCAGCCAGAACGCCAAAGCATGTGGATGCAGCTTTTAGTAGCCAGCTTCCCCATCTTGATTATTTTCGCCATCGTGATGTTCTTTATGCGTCAGATGCAAGGCGGTGCCGGCGGTAAGGGCGGGCCAATGAGCTTTGGTAAAAGTAAAGCGCGTCTGATGGCCGAAGATCAAATTAAAACCACGCTGGCGGATGTTGCCGGTTGTGATGAAGCCAAAGAAGAAGTTGGCGAAATTGTTGAGTTTTTGCGTGACCCCAGTCGTTTTCAGCGTCTAGGCGGTAAAATTCCGCGTGGTGTGTTGATGGTGGGTCAGCCCGGTACAGGTAAGACCCTTTTGGCTAAAGCCATTGCCGGTGAAGCAAAAGTGCCGTTCTTTACCATTTCAGGTTCGGACTTCGTAGAAATGTTTGTCGGTGTCGGTGCATCTCGTGTACGTGACATGTTTGAACAAGCAAAAAAACACGCACCTTGCATCATCTTTATTGATGAGATTGATGCGGTGGGTCGTCACCGTGGCGCCGGTATGGGCGGTGGTAACGATGAGCGTGAGCAAACCCTGAACCAATTATTGGTTGAGATGGATGGTTTTGAAGACAATGACGGTGTGATCGTGATTGCTGCAACGAACCGCCCTGATGTGCTGGACCCCGCTTTACTGCGCCCAGGTCGTTTTGACCGTCAGGTGGTGGTGGGCTTGCCAGATATCCGTGGTCGTGAGCAAATTTTGCAAGTGCATATGCGTAAAGTGCCAGTGCATGACGATGTGGATGCAGCGCTGATCGCTCGTGGTACGCCAGGCTTCTCAGGTGCTGACTTAGCCAACTTGGTCAACGAGGCAGCACTCTTTGCTGCACGTTCAGGCAGTCGCTTAGTGACCATGAAACAATTTGAATTGGCTAAAGACAAAATCATGATGGGCGCTGAGCGCAAATCGATGGTGATGTCTGAGAAAGAAAAACTTAACACTGCTTACCATGAAGCAGGTCATGCGATTGTTGGCCGCTTAGTGCCTGAGCATGACCCAGTATATAAAGTATCGATTATTCCACGTGGCCGTGCTTTAGGTGTGACGATGTTCTTGCCTGAAGAAGACCGCTACAGCTTGTCGAAGCGCGGTTTGATCAGTCAGATTTGCTCATTGTACGGTGGCCGTATTGCCGAAGAAATGACCTTAGGCTTTGACGGCGTCACCACAGGTGCATCCAACGATATTATGCGCGCCACACAGTTAGCGCGAAATATGGTGACCAAGTGGGGCTTGTCTGAGAAGTTAGGTCCATTGATGTACGCTGAAGATGAAAACGAAGGCTACTTGGGCCGCTCCGGCGGTGGTATGAGTCATGTGTCGGGTGAAACCGCTAAGCTGATCGACCAAGAAATTCGTGACATCATTGATGAGTGCTACTCAACAGCCACGCAGTTGTTACATGACAACCGTGACAAGTTGGAAGCTATGGCGTTGGCCTTGATGAAATATGAGACCATTGATAGCGATCAGATTGATGACATTATGTCCGGTCGTGAAGCGCGTGAGCCTAAAGACTGGGGCGATGGTGGATCAACAGGTAAACCTGTTGTAGACGTTGAGCCTACACCAGAAGAGCCACGGCCGGAAGCGCCAATTGGCGGGCCAGCTGGCGAACATTAATACTGCAACGGGCGCTTATTAGCGCCCGTTTCCATAGATACCATGCAAGAAGGTTGATTATGCACACCACGGCACAGGCTGTTCTGCATTGCGCTCAACACACTTTAGATTTGTCACGCCCGCACGTCATGGGCATTCTTAATGTCACTCCCGATTCGTTCTCTGATGGTGGTCGCTATACTGATCTCGATGCCGCTTTGCAACGTGCCTTGCAGATGCAAGCGGCCGGTGCCAGCCTGATTGATATTGGTGGCGAATCGACGCGCCCAGGCGCGGCTAAAGTGGGCGTGCAGCAAGAGCTAGATCGTGTCGCACCTTTAGTAGAAATGATTGCCCGCGAATGCGATGTCATTATCTCGGTGGATACTTCCACGCCTGAGGTGATGCGTGAAGCAGCGCGTTTAGGTGCCGGTTTAATTAATGATGTGCGTGCCTTGCAGCGTGAAGGCGCGTTAGCTGCCGCAGCAGCGACGCAGTTGCCTGTCTGTTTGATGCATATGCGCGGCGATCCGCAGACGATGCAAGATGAGCCGCACTATGATGATGTTGCAGGTGAGGTCGCGCAGTTTTTACGCGAGCGTATTGACGCCAGTTTAGCGGCAGGCATTGCGGCTGAGCGCATTATATTGGACCCAGGTTTTGGTTTTGCGAAGAATACTCAGCATAATTACGAGCTCTTTAAACGCTTGCCGCAATTGTTAGAACTGCAATATCCTGTGCTAGTCGGCGTTTCACGCAAAAGCATGATCGGCAATATTCTCAATAAACCTGTTGAGCAGCGCCTCTATGGCAGCTTGGCCTTAGCTGTTATGGCGTTAGAGCGCGGCGCAAAAATTTTACGTGTACATGATGTGGAGCAAACCATGGATGTGCTGAATATATTTAATGCAGTCCAAATGTCTGCAAAGGAATGAAGTCATGGCTAGAAAGTATTTTGGAACCGATGGTATTCGTGGTCGCGTAGGGACTCATCCGATTACGCCTGAGTTTATGCTCAAGCTGGGCTGGGCAGCAGGTATGGCGTTTCGCAAACAAGGTAAGTGCCGTATTTTAGTCGGTAAAGATACGCGTATTTCCGGCTATATGTTTGAGTCGGCATTGCAAGCTGGGTTATCTGCTGCAGGTGCGGATGTGATGTTGTTGGGTCCGATGCCAACGCCAGCTGTGGCTTATTTAGCACGCACCTTTAATGCTGAAGCCGGTATTGTAATCAGTGCGTCGCATAACCCGCATTATGACAATGGCATTAAGTTCTTCTCCGGGCGCGGCACAAAGCTGCCTGATGAAGTGGAACTGATGATTGAAGAATTGATTGATATGCCCATGACGGTGGTTGAGTCAGAGCAGTTAGGTAAAGCTTCGCGTATCAATGATGCAGCAGGGCGTTACATTGAGTTTTGTAAAAGTAGCGTGCCAACCAGCACAGATTTTTCTGGTTTAAAGATCGTTGTCGATTGCGCACACGGTGCAACCTATAAAGTCGCCCCCAGTGTGTTCAGTGAGTTGGGCGCTGAAGTGATTGTCACTGCAGCACAGCCTGATGGTTTGAATATCAATGATGGTGTCGGCTCTACTAGCTTAGGCCCGCTGCAGAAGGCTGTGGTTGAGCATGGCGCTGATTTAGGTATTGCCTTTGATGGTGATGGTGACCGCGTGCAGATGGTGGACCATACCGGCGCTGTGGTTGATGGCGATGAGTTGCTTTATATCATTGCAACGGATATTCAAGAGCGTGATCGTTTGCCTGCAGGCTCGGGCGTTGTGGGTACCTTGATGAGTAACCTGGGGCTGGAGCTGGCACTTAAAGAACGTGATATTCCCTTTGTGCGCGCCAATGTGGGTGACCGTTATGTGATGGCTGAAATGCTTGAGCGTGGCTGGGTGCTGGGTGGTGAAAACTCAGGGCATATTTTATGTGCGCAGCATGCCACCACAGGGGATGCCATTATCGCCGCACTGCAGGTGCTGCTCGCCTTACGTCGTCGTGGGCAGAGCTTGGCAAAAGAGCGTTTGGCTTGGAAAAAACTACCGCAAGTGCTGATCAATGTGCGCTTTGCTGGTGATGTGGATCCGGTCACTAACACGCAGGTTCAAGCCGCTTGCGATGAGGCGACTGCGGCGATGGCCGGTCGAGGACGTGTTTTATTACGTAAATCAGGTACTGAGCCTTTAGTGCGAGTGATGGTAGAAGGTGAGGATGAAGCGGCTGTGCTGCAGCATGCGCAGCATCTAGCTGAAGTCGTAGAGACGGTATGTGGTTGATTTTACTTGCAACTTTTTCTGCGCTTGAGTAATATCTGCGCCCACTTTGAGCGAAGAGGTTAGACATGCGTCGCCCATTGGTAGCTGGTAATTGGAAAATGTATGGCACAAATGCCAGCATCAAACAGTTGTTAAATGAATTAGCTGAACACGAATTACCTGCCGATGTTGATGTCGCGGTTTTTCCAGGTCTAGTGCATTTACAAACTGTGGTTGCACAGGTCTCTCAAAGTCAGTTGGCAGTCGGTTCGCAAGACTGCGCTGTACAGCTTGAAGAGGGCGCAATGACTGGGGAAACCTCAGCTTTGCAGCTTAAAGATATTGGTTGCTCCATGGTTCTTGTGGGGCATTCCGAAAGAAGACAGTTGCAAGAAGAAACTGATAGTGTAATATGCCGCAAGTTTATTGCAGCGCAAGCAGCGGGATTAGTTCCTGTTCTGTGTGTTGGCGAGACATTAGCAGAGCGTGAAGCCGGTTTGGCTGCAGCAACAGTGCGTAAGCAAATTGATGCTGTATTAGTTGAATTAGGCGCTCATGTTCTAGACAATGCCGTGATTGCTTATGAGCCTGTTTGGGCTATCGGTACTGGATTGACAGCAACACCCGAACAAGCGCAAGAAATACATGCGCAAATACGTGAGCATGTGGCACAATACAGCGCGCCAATTGCTCAGCGTGTAAGAATTTTATATGGTGGCAGCGTCAAGGCCGCCAATGCTGCTGAGTTGTTTGCTCAAGCAGATATCGATGGGGGGCTTGTTGGTGGCGCCTCCCTCAATGCAAAAGAATTTAGTGCGATTTGTCGCGCTGCGGGAAATTAAGATGCTGGAAACAGTCATAATTATTGTGCACTTGGTTGTTGCAATCGGTGTGGTAGGATTTGTTCTGATTCAGCAGGGCAAAGGTGCGGACGCAGGAGCCTCATTTGGTTCTGGCGCATCGGGTACTGTATTTGGTTCACAAGGTTCAAGTAACTTTTTGAGTCGCTTTACAGCAGTACTGGCTGCATTGTTTTTTGCAACAAGCTTGGGTTTGGCGTTTTACGCTAAAGATCGTGCGAGTTCAGTAACAGAGTTGGGTCTACCTGATCCTGCTGTGTTAGAAGTAAAGCCTCAACAGCAACCTGTGCTTGAAGATATTCCTCAAGTTGAAAGCCAGGCTGATGAAGCAGATGTAAATGATGTACCTGTTGTTGAAGTAGAGTAATTTTGCCGAGGTGGTGGAATTGGTAGACACGCTACCTTGAGGTGGTAGTGGCCTAAAGGCTGTAGGGGTTCGAGTCCCCTTCTCGGTACCATATTAAAACGGCCTGCTAGTCATAGCGGGTCGTTTTCATTTGTGCTAACTTGACTGTAAGTCTATGGCGTTGTAATATTCGTCATCAGATTTAGACTGCATGAGTTTTAGTATGCTTTCAAATGCCAAGTATTCATATAAAGAGCCCCTAGTAAGGGGCTTTTTATTAGGTCTAACAGTTAGTTTTCAATTTTATTGATGGGCGTTATGCCCATTTTTCATTTCTACAGCATGCATTGGAGGTCGGATGACGAGCAAGCTGGAACAGTTGCAGGACATATTGACGCCAGTGATTGAAGCGCTGGGTTATGAGTGCTGGGGCAT
>JAAZJF010000174.1 GCA_012800475.1 Gammaproteobacteria bacterium | reverse complement strand
CTTGCAATAAAGCCCTGGATAATTGCGCGCTTTGATCATTGATCCACACCTTGCCAGTCACTCTTTGATACTTCTGCTTGAGTTCCACGCGGTAAGTGTTGCCATCTGTACTGAGCCACTCCCAAGTTCCGGCAACTTTAGCGGGTACAATCCATTGATAGATATTGATACTGCCGCAGCTTTGGCGTTGGTCGGCTTTCCAGTCGCCCATATCAAAGGCGTGCGAGACAATACGTGTACCAGGGCGCAATTCATCCAGCAGACGCGGTCTGAGCTCTAGGTTGACCAGGTCCAGTAAATATAAAGTGACCACTGTAGCGTCACTGAAATCAACGTCGAGTAAATCGCCCTCAAAAAAGTGCGTTAGGTGTTCAACCCCAGAATGACCAGCGTACTCAATGGCTTCAGTGATACGCATTGGATCAATGTCGATACCCACGCCGCGCGTATTACGCTCCATGGCGGCTGCGACCACAATGCGGCCATCACCACAGCCTAAGTCGTAGAGGATGTCTTGACTGTTGACTTGCGCTAAGTCGAGCATGGCATAGACTATTTTTTCATCGCTGGGCACATACGGCACATCCAGAATGATATCGGGTGCGTCTTCATTGTAGTCGCCGTAATCAGGGTCTCGAAAATCTAAACTGCCGAGCTCATCGTCATCCATGTCGTAGCCTAAATCACGCAGTTCATCGATCAGGTAATCGTCATCACTAAATGTTAAATCTTTATACAAGGCGTGCACCTAAAAATAGTAAGTCGCAGGCTAGTCGGAGCCAGCGCTGCAGTTATGCTTTAAGTCTGAGGAGATGAGTTTAACTAAATAGCTGGGGCAATGTTGTTTTGTTGTATATTGGTTCGATTGAACTGATGGTCTTATTGTTGGACTAATACAATTATTTATTTAGAGAGTGACTCCTATGCTGTCCTATCGCGCAATTAAGCAATCTATGACTCGTGTGCATAAGCAATGGTTGGTTGGGGCTTGCGCTGTTGCTGCTGTCGTAGTAGCGGCGAACCAGTTGCTCGCGGCTCCAAAACCTGCAGATTTATCTGAAAGCCCTTTTGCATTGACGGCGAATTTGTTGGCTGAATGGCAGGACGGTGATGTGATTGTGTTAGTGCGTCACTTAGAGCGTTGCAGTCGTGTGGATGCTGCGTGTTTAGGTGAGCCCAGTGGGATTACGCAGCGTTCAACGGCAATCGGTGCCGAGTTGCGTGAGCAGTTTTCAGGCTTGGGCTTGGCAGCCACTGATATTTACAGCAGCCCGCTGATACGGACCAGCCAAACGCGTACTTTGTTGTTTCCTGAGGCCACGGCCAATGAAGACTTTCTGTATCAGTGCAAAAAGAATTTTGTACAAGATGCATTGGCCAAAAAAATCCCAGGCCGTAATCTTGTGCTAGTGACGCATAGCAGTTGCATGGATGAGGTTAATGAAAGCTTTGCGTATGGTGAAGTGGATTACGAGTACGGCGCGTCTGTGTTTATTAATGTTGAAAGTCAAACTGAGCAACAGATCATCGGCTTTATTGATGCCGATGACTGGTCAAGAACCTTAGCGCCGCAATCATAATAAGTCAGGATGGCTTAACGCATTTTATATTGTGTTGAGCAGTAGCCGCGGCTGATATCAGGGTGGCGTAATTTCAGATGTTTGGTTTTACGTCCACTGACGCGGGTGCGCCATAAGCGAAATGATGAAGCTTTGAGTTCGCGGCGCATCAGTTCAATCAGTGCGCTTTCATTGAGGCCATACAGTTGCTCGATGGCTTCAAAGGGTGTGCGGTCTTCCCAAGCCATTTCTATAATGCGTGATAAGTTGGCGCTATCAAATAGAGTCATGCTGACGAAGTCTCTGTAGGTTGATGAATAAAACGATCGCCCATTAAATGAGCACCGATATGGCCGGTCTTGACGTAAATGAGTGCGCTATCGTTGCGAGTGAAGGGCGTGTGAGTGCTACCTTTGGGGTTTCTTAACCAGCTGTGTGCGGGATAAGCACCGTGCTCATCATAAAAAGTGCCTTCCAGTACCAGTATTTCTTCGCCACCACCATGGGTATGCGCGCTATAACCACTGCCGGGTTGATAGCGCAAATACTGGTGGCACGTGCAACTTCAGCACCTGCGCGCTCCAGCATCATGCGACTGACTCCCGCTAATGGAGAATCAATAAACTCATAATGCTCAGGGTGCACCACAGTGCGCTCATTGAAGTTGTTACGTATGTGCATGTGAAAGACTTTTACTCGAAGTGATTAAAGCACAGCTTATTACCGTCAATGTCTTTGACGTAAGCACCATAAAACACACCTGGGAGACGCTCGCCTGGCGCACCGTCACAGGTTGCACCTAAGGCGATGGCTTTATTGTAGAGCGCATCGACACCTGCTTTGCTGCCTGGAGCAAACGACACCATCGTGCCGTTACCTGGCTGTGCAGGTTGTTCGTTGAACGGTGTACATACAGCCAACATAGGCTGCTCCATGCTTTTGCCAATAAAGCTGATGCGATCCATATCGATCAGAACTTTAGCACCTTGATCTGCCAATAACTCACTGTAAAAGGCTTTTGCTGCCGCTAAATTGCTCACACCTAAAGTTACATAACTGATCATCTGTACACTTCCTCGGAAAATGAATATGTGCTGCTGTAAATCAACGAATTATTATAGCTCAAATTACGGCAGATGCATGCTGCAAGGGCACAAGCTTGTGCGCGCTGGGCGTCTTTGTTATGTGCTAAGTAAAACCTGTGTTCAGATGGTTTTTTACCGTAGAGAGACGCTTTTGCAGTAGTCTATTTGGCGTTTTATGTAGAAGCGCGCGTGCAGACTATTTATGCTGGTGTCTTGGGCGTCATCTGCAAGGTGATTGTGTGTTCAATAATAAGGATAAAAAATGAAGTTTAATTCGGTTGTGATTGTTGAAGCAGTACGTACTGCCATTGGTGGTTTTGGTGGTAGTTTAGCGGGATTAAGCCCAGCGCAAATGGGCACCGCCACGGCTAAAGAAGTGATTGAGCGCAGCGGTGTGAATGCTAAGTTGATCGATCATGCGGTCTACGGTCACATTATTACCACCGCCGCGCAAGATGCGTACTTAGCGCGTCATATTGCCATCGATGCAGGGTTGGATGAGAGTTCAGCCGCTTTTAACGTCAATCGTTTATGCGGTTCGGGTTTGCAAGCCATTATCAGTGCTGCGCAAATGATTGAAGCCGGCGACAGTCAGTTGGCGTTGGCCGGTGGCGCAGAATCAATGAGTCAAGGCGCTTATATTCTGCCTAAAGTTCGTTCGGGTTTGCGCATGGGCGATGCTGCGGTACAGGATTTAACCCTTGGTATTCTCAGTGATCCTTTTGGTACTGGGCATATGGGTGTAACGGCCGAAAATATTGCAGAAAAATATGGTTTCACCCGCCAACAGTTGGATGAGTTTGCTGTGGCCAGTCATCAAAAGGCAGCTGCGGCGATTGAGACTGGGCGTTTTGTTGAGCAAATTGTGCCAGTCGCGGTGCGTAAAGGCCGTGAAGAAGTGCAGTTTGCCACCGATGAGCATGTGCGTGAGCACGTATCGTTAGAGGATTTAGCGAAGCTCAAGCCGGCTTTTAAAAAGGAGGGTTTGATCACTGCAGGCAATGCTTCAGGTATTAACGATGGCGCAGCTTCGTTGCTGTTAGCAGATGAAAAAACTGCCGCTGAGCTGGACTTAAAAGTACGTGGGCGTCTGGTAGCGAATGCTTTTGCTGGAGTGGATCCTAAGTTTATGGGGTTGGGCCCGATTGCCGCAGTGCCTAAGGCTTTAGCGCAAGCGGGTTTAAGCATTGCTGATATGGACGTGATTGAGTCCAACGAAGCCTTTGCTGCGCAAGCAATGGCCGTGGCGCAAGAGTTGGGTTTTCCTGCTGAAAAAGTGAATCCTAACGGCGGTGCAGTCGGTATGGGGCATCCAGTGGGTGCAACCGGTGCGATTTTAACCGTGAAAACTCTGTATGAGTTGGAGCGCACCGGTGGCCGTTATGGCTTGATTACTTTATGCATCGGTGGTGGTCAGGGCATTGCTTTGATTATTGAGCGTGTTGGCGCATAACAACTGATATAGCCCAGTCGGGTATGTACAGCAAGCGTATCTGCAGTGTGTTAAGCAGCTGCGCTTGTTGTGCTTTACAGTTCAGTTGTGAATGATTCTGGATCTCATGGACATGCTATATAGAGTGATGGGCTGTTGTGTTTGTGCACAGCTGCAAGCAGTGAGCTAAGCTAAGAATCTGTAACCTAGACACGATTGAACAGTAGCGAGAGCTCTATGACTTTTTTACCCTTATATCGCACCCTTGCACAAACATTATCCGAGGGTGCTGCGTCTGATTTTTTTGCGACGGCTACGGTCGCACAATTAGCCGCAGTGTTGTGCATTCAAAATGCGCAGAAAATGGCCCATGAGCAGGCCTCACAGGCATCAATTGAGCGCCAGTTAGCACAGATGATCAGTGCGGGCTTACAAGCGAACAGCCTAACACCGGGCGCTTTTAATCAATTGGTTGAGCAACGTTTTTGCGCGGATACATTTGCAGCAGGCTTGTCTTATTTAGCCGAGCTCAATATCAGTTTGCTTGATGATGAACACCCCGCTGATGAATCGCGTTATCTCGATGCACAGGGCCAATGGCTGTTTACCTTTAGTGCAGACTATCAAGCTGAAATTAAACCCTTACAGGCGGTGTATTTTGCACCTTACCAAGCTGAGCTATCTGTAACAGACCCGCAAAACAGAATGTTGCGGGAGTTTTTGGCAGCGCCTGATGAATCATTTAATGTGCAAGGCTATGCTGGGTCAGGTAAAACGCATTTGATCAGTCGTTTTGCTCAGCTGTTAAACCCGCAGCGTACCTTATTGCTGGCGCAAACTTATGTGCAGTTACAAGCTCTAAAAGCGCGCGCCGGTGAGCACTTGCCGGCAATGACTTTTGCGCAAGCAGCAGGGCGGATGCTTGATAGTAATTTACTGGCCAATAGCTGGCGCTTAAAAGATAAAGCGCGTATGCAGCAGACGTGGCAGGTCTCCCATGGGCAAGTGGCGCAATGGTTGAATTTGGGTGCTATTGCACATTTTTCGCCCAATGAAGTGGCCAGTATCTGTGTGCGGGCTGTGGCCAGTTACTGTAATACCAGCGCTTATGAGATTGATTTTGTGCACTTGCCCATTGCGATTGCTAGTCAACTCAATGTGGTAGATCAATCGGTTCTTTTGGAAGCGGTCAATCTGTATTGGCGGGAGTTGACTCGCCCGTCTGAGGCGCATATTCGCTTACCTATACGAGGCTATCATCGCATTAAATTGCTCTCGTTGACGGGCGAGGTTTTAGATACGCAATACACTCATATTATTGTGGATGAAGGGCATGATATTGCCACGCCTATGTTGCAGATCTTGGATCGCAGCCCGCAAGCTGTGATTACTTTAAGTGATGAATTACAAAACTTAAACGGTATGGCACCGCCACGCAGTGATGTCATACGTCAGCGCGCATTGGCGCAGTCGATACGTTTAGGAAAACAGGTAGAAAGCGTCGTCAATCCTTTGATTCAAGCCCATCCTGGCGCGACTAAAGAGCTGTTTGCAGGGCGTGCTGATCATTGTACTAATGTGCAGCACTATACCGGCTGGCAAATCCCACAGCGCCCAACCACTATTATTGTGGCGGATGAGTTTGATTTGTTTGCCTGGTTTCAGCGTCTAAGTCATGCCGGTGCTTCGTTTCGCTTGTCGCGAGCAACCTTTAAAGATTTTATGACTTTTGCGCAAGACTGTATCGAGTTGTATAGCCAAGGTACACGGCCGCGTCATGGATTGATTTTCCGCTATGCATCCTGGGATGCCCTGCGCAGCGCTATGTCCAATAATCAGTCGTTTGAGGCGATTGAGCGCATGCTGCAAAAAGGCTATTCGCAGGCTGACTTTGAAACTGCAGTGAATCGACATATGCGCCAAGGCGGTGGCCAAATCACCTTAGCTCGCGTGAGCGATAGTAAAAACTTGGAGTTTCCTAGCGTGTATTTGTCGCGGGATTTGTTAGTGCGGCCCACTGCGCAGCAAAGTGTAGACAGTCGCGCCCGCTTATTTTCCAGTTTATATACGGCATGCACACGTGCGCAGCATGAGTTGATCGTACCGGATGGTTTTTCAGACTGGATCAGTGATGCAGTGAAGTGATGCCAATCACTATGTCGATGTTGACTTAAGAGGGAGTGATGCAGTTGGAATGCACAAGCCCGAGGAGTGGCCTCGGGCTTGCAGGGTGTGACTTCAGTATCCAGATGGATAGGAGTCAAAATTGATGCGCAGCTCTGTTAGAAGGCTAGACCGAGCTTAAGGCCGATTTCATCATTTTTGAGCTTGGTGTTGGCAATATCGTACTTATCTTTGAGCTGATAGTTGTGCTGTGTGTAGTACACACCTGCAGTGAGGGGTAGATCGTTATAACCCTTGTCCCACATAAAGTTTAACTCTGCGTAGGGGCTGTACTTGTCTTTTAAGTCGACTGTGGTACTGCCTAAGTATTGCACCTTGATCTTACTTTCAGCATTAATGCTGTAGCGTGTACCGACTTCAAGTCGAGTTAATACGCTGTCACCTTTGTGGTTAAAACCCACACCCGCTTTAGCGAAAGGTGATTTATTGGTCAGGCGCACATCGAGACCTTTGGTGTCGTCAATACGGCTGTGCTGGTAACCGGCACCGACAATACCGTCAATGTAGCTGTTGTTACCTAAGCCCATACGGTAACCGACATCTGCTTCTGCTTGCATTTGCTTGTCTTTAACATCGCCTTTTTTTCCGTACTGCGCTTCTACGCCTGCTTGGAAAATAACGCCTTCTTCCCCGGTCATTTTATTACCGAAGTTGTAGTAGATACCGCCTTTGGGCATGCGTTGCTTGTTGTTATCGACGTCATCAATATCGGATGAGAGTTTATAGCGATTATGGCTACCAGTCAGACCGATGTTGGAGACAGGATCGGCCGCTTGAAGAGCAAAAGGGGACAATAAAAAACCTGCTGCTGTAGCGCCTAATAGCATCTTTTTGTTAATCATAAATACACTCCATTTCGTATGAGTTGAGTCATGACACTCATACCTTCCGACTGGCTAGATAGCATTGTTGTTCATTTTTTACGATGAACGGTCATTTTGAAGTGGAGTGGTTTTGCCCAAGCGCTATAGAAATAAAGCTGTCATTTTGAGCAGGCTAGGTCAGATGTTGCTGTGTTTTCTGGAGCCAAAATGGCTTGTTACGTATTCATGGTCTAGCGGCATAGTTGTCTCAAGTCGTATCAGTAAAGTGTTGGATTGCAGAATGATACCCAGTTTGGGTATAGAGTGTGTTGCTTAGTTTCGTGGCTTGGGTGAATCTATGCGGCTATATTTTGTGTCGGTTTTGCGTCTGTAAGGCTGGTAGTAGAGCATTCATCAGGAGTATTAGGTTTGATCAAATATATTGGCTGGTGGGTTAGCGCCATAGCCCTTGTGGTATTAAGTGGTTGTGGAGAGGGTGAGGCTGAATTTGAATCAGCAGAGGTGTCACGGCCGGTGCCCATGATGGTTGTTGCGTTAGCCGATAGAACGTCCAGTGTCCGTTTTCCTGGACGTGTGCGTGCTGCGCAGCGCGCAGATTTGACGTTTAATGTACCCGGTCAGCTAGTGGAGCTTCCAGTTGAGGAAGGGCAGTTGATTGAAAAAGGTGCTTTGGTTGCACGCTTAGATGACGCAAATTATAAAACGCAAATGCGTTCAGCTTTGGCACGTTACAATAAAGAGCGCACAGATTATGAGCGTTTTAATAGCCTGTGGCAGCGCAGCCAAGCTATTGCAAAATCTGAAGTTGATAAGCAACGCACCGCGATGGATGTTGCGCAGGCAGATTATGCACTCACTAAAAAAGATTTCGATGACACCCGCTTGCTCGCACCTTTTAGTGGTGTAGTGACCAAACGTCATGTTGAAAACTACAGCAACGTGCAAGACAAAGAACCCATTGTGGGGCTGCAAGATTTAAATAATCTTGAAATTGTCATAAATGTGCCTGAGCGCATTGTGCGCCATACAGCGAAGCAGGTTGCAGGCAACGCTGTGTTTGCCGATCGTCCTGAGCAATTGCTGCCGGTAAGTCTCAAGTCCTTTTCGTCTGATAGCGACAGCCAAACGCAAACCTATGAAGTGGTGGTGACCTTAGATCCAGGCTACGACATCACTATTTTGCCAGGTATGTCGGTGGATGTGATTCCGCAAGAGGCCATGGGTGACTTAACCGCAGCGCAAGTGATGGTGCCGCTCAAGGCTATTTATTCCAGCGCTGACGATACGACAGGTGTTTGGGTGTTTGATCCTGAAACCTCGCGCGTCTCGTTGCAAAAAGTGCAGCTTGGCGATGTACTCGGTACCAATGTTGTGGTGCGTAGCGGTTTAGTGGGTGGCGAACAGATTGTAACTGCAGGCGTGAGCCAGTTGCGCGACTCGATGTTAGTTCGGTCTCTTTAATCCTTGCCAACTGATCATAAATATAGGGCGTGTATACAGTGAATATTGCTGAACAAACACTAGCTAAACGCACGATTGCTTGGATGGCGACGATTTTAGTGCTGCTAGGTGGCTACATCAGTTATGAAAAATTAGGTCGCTTTGAGGATCCAGAGTTTGTGATTCGTCAGGCAGCCATTACAACCTTGTACCCTGGTGCGATGCCTGAGCAGGTGGCGCAAGAAGTCACCGAAGTGATTGAAGAAGCCGTGCAGCAACTGCAAGAGATTAAAGAAGTCACTTCAGTCTCGCGCATGGGTAATTCGCTGGTGAAGGTTGAGATTGAGCTGGAGTTCGCGCCGAGTAAGGCTGAGCTTGAGCAGGTCTGGGATAAGTTGCGGCGTAAGATCAATGATGCACAAAATAAACTCCCACCAGGTGCTGGTCCTTCCATTGTTAACGATGACTTTGGTGATGTGTACGCACTGTTTTTTGCGGTGACGGGTGATGGTTATAGCTTAAAAGAAATTAAAGATTATTTAGATATTCTCGAGCGTGAACTGCTGCAAGTATCGGGTGTGGCGCGGGTGGCAACATTGGGCGAGCCTGAAGAAGCTATTTTTATTGAAATTGCTTCTGCTAAAGCTGCGCAACTGGGGATTTCTCAAGATGAAATCTATCAATCTTTACGCCAGCAAAACGTTATTACCGACTCGGGCAATCTTTTAATCGGTCCACAACGGGTGCAGTTTAGCCCACAAGGGCAGGTTGATTCTGTTGAGGCCTTAGGGCATATCGCTTTAGGTTCGGCCAGCGGTGAGCAGGTTATATTCTTAAAAGATATTGCTAAAATTACCCGCTCAACCATTGAGCCGCCACGTGCACTGATGAACTATGACGGTCAACCCGCCATTGGTCTGGGTATCTCCCAAGTGGCTGGGGGCAACGTGGTGGATATGGGGGATGCTGTTCGTGCGCGTTTAAAAGAGTTGGACTCACAGCGCCCCGTCGGTATTGACTTGCAAGTGGTGTCATACCAGTCGGATTCCGTGCGTGAGGCAGTGGACGGCTTTGTGGAGAACTTGGCCGCTGCAGTGGCTATCGTTGTACTGGTGCTGATTCTATTTATGGGTTGGCGCAGTGGTGTGATTGTCGGGCTGGTGTTGTTGCTCACGGTCGCCGGCACTTTGATTGCCATGTATATGGATGATATTGCCATGCAGCGCGTGTCGCTGGGCGCCTTGATCATTGCCCTAGGGATGCTGGTGGATAATGCCATTGTGGTCACAGATGGCATTTTAGTGCGCATGCAAAAAGGTGAGCAAGCCCACAGTGCTGCGATTGCTGTCGTTAAAGGAACACAGTTTCCTTTGCTTGGCGGTACCGTGGTGGGCATTCTGGCCTTTAGTGCGATTGGTTTATCACCGACGGATATGGGTGAGTACGCAGGTTCTTTGTTCTGGGTCATCATGTATTCAATGATGCTCAGTTGGTTGTTTGCTGTCACTTTAACGCCATTGCTGTGCGTGACGATGTTAAAAGTTAAAGTTCAGTCCGCCGATGAGCAGGACAAGAAAACTGGGATTTTATACCGCTATCGTCAACTGCTAAATACCGCGTTACGTCATCGCTTGTTCACGGGTGTCATTATGCTGGCGCTGTTAGTGAGCGCTATTTTTGGTTTCAGCTGGGTTAAGCCAGGCTTTATGCCCGATTCAGCGCGTCCGCAGTTTGTCGTGGATATGTATTTACCACAGGGCTCAGATATTCGTGAGACTGAGCAAGAGCTTGAGGGTATGGCAGAGTATGTCCATGAAAAAGAAGGTGTGACGCATGTCACGCGCTTTGTTGGGCAGGGTGGTTTGCGCTTTATGCTGACCTACAGTCCTGAAGACCCCAACAGCAGTTATGGACAGTTGTT
>JAAZJF010000173.1 GCA_012800475.1 Gammaproteobacteria bacterium | reverse complement strand
CACAACCAACTGCCGGAACGCTTTGCGGCACTGAGCGCGGGGCAAACTTTTGTGATTGGTGAAACGGGGTTTGGTACAGGTTTAAATTTTTTGTGTGCGTGGCAGTGTTTTCAACAACATGCGCCAGCCGATGCGCGCCTGCACTTTATTAGCGTGGAGAAATACCCTTTACAGGCCGCAGATCTGAGCCAAGCCTTAGCGCTTTGGCCACAGCTCAATGCATTACGCGAACAATTACTGCAGCAGTACCGCGCGATTCATGCAGGTTTTCAACACATCCAACTGGAGCATGGGCGCATCACCTTAACCCTGTTAATCGGCGACGCACTGGCTATGCTGCAGCAACTGGATGCTCAAATTGATGCGTGGTTCTTAGACGGTTTTGCACCAGCGAAAAACCCTGAGATGTGGAACGAGCAGGTCTTTGCGCAGCTGGCACGTTTGGCCAGCGCGCACACCACTCTGGCTACCTTTACCAGTGCGGGTTTTGTGCGGCGCGGATTAATCGCGGCAGGCTTTGCCATGCTGCGGGTGCCGGGTTTTGGTCGTAAGCGCGAGATGCTGGCTGGGCACTTTCAGCCTGATCCTGATGCGCACACAGCGCGTAACAGCCCGTGGTTTGCACGCCCGACGCCACTGGCTCTGGCACCTGAACAGCGCCATGCCATTGTGGTGGGCGCAGGCTTAGCGGGATGCGCCAGTGCCGCCAGTTTAGCCGCGCGCGGTTGGCGAGTGACATTGATCGAGCAGCATCAACAGATTGCCCAAGAAGCCTCAGGCCATGCGCAAGGGATTTTATACCTCAAGCTCTCCGCGCATCACACTGCATTATCGCGCTTTATCCTCTCAGGCTTTGGCTACACGCGGCGCTTATTAGCCGCTCTCAGCACGGCCAGCGCGACTCAGCCAGCCCAGCTTGGCGCAGAGGATTGGGATCCGTGCGGTATTTTACAGCTGGCCTTCAACGCCAAAGAGCAAGCGCGTTTTGCCACACTTGCTGAGCATTTCCCAGAGGATGTTTTGCAGGCGGTCAGTGCTGAGCAGTCCAGCCATCTCGCTGGCGTGGAGTTGGTTCACGAAGGTTTATTTTATCCCGATGCCGGCTGGGTCAATGCGCCTGCGCTGTGCAAGGTACTGAGCCAACACCCACTGATCAGCTTAAAAAATACACAGCAGGTGTTAACTCTGCAGCAAGAGTGCGGTCAATGGCAGGTGCACAGCGCTGACACGCTGCTCGCCACTGCGCCCGTGGTGGTGCTCTGTAACGCAGCTCAGGTGACGCAGTTCGCGCAAACTCAGCATCTGCCGCTCAATGCGGTACGCGGACAAACCACCCAACTACCTAGCACACCCGCCAGCGCCAACCTCAAGTGTGTGGTGTGCGCCGATGGCTATATTTCGCCCGCGCGCCACGGCACACACACCATTGGCGCCAGTTTTAATTTTGCTGAACACAGCCAAACTGCCACCATCGCCGAGCACAAAAGCAACTTAGGCTTATTGCATGACATCTCGCCGCGCTTACAAAGCTACTGCGCCACTGACAGTTTGGACGTCAACACACTCAAAGGTCATGCGGCACTGCGGTGTACTAGCATTGATTACCTGCCTTTAGTCGGTCCGGTGGCGCAGCACGACGCCTTTATGCACAGCTATGCCGATTTAAGAAAAGATGCACGCTTACCATTGCAACAGCCCTGCCCGTGGCAGCCAGGTTTGTATGTTAATACCGCCCATGGCTCGCGCGGTTTAATCAGCGCCCCCTTAGCTGCCGAACTGCTCAGCGCGTGGATCTGTGACGAGCCTTTACCGCTGCCGCTCGATATTGCACAGCAATGCCACCCCAACCGCTTTGCACTGCGCCAGTTAATGCGCAACCGCTGCGGCTAACGCGATACAGGCTCGAGCAGCGCCCACAGAATCATGGATTTCTGCTAGTATTGTTCTTCTGTTTTTTACTTCTGCGTGATATGCGCTTAGAGGATTGCATGACCGTTTCTATTAAGACTCCTGACGACATCGCAAAAATGCGCATCGCAGGCCGCTTGGCTGCGCAAGTGCTGGAAATGATTGGTGAACACGTACAAATTGGCGTGACCACTGATGAACTCAATACGATTTGTCATGACTATATTGTCAATGTACAAAAAGCCATTCCTGCACCACTCAATTACAATGGTTTCCCAAAATCGATTTGCACCTCGATTAACCATGTTGTGTGCCACGGCATCCCAAACGATAAACCGCTCAAAGATGGCGATATTATTAATATCGATATCACTGTGATTAAAGACGGCTACTTTGGCGATACCAGTAAAATGTTTTTTGTGGGTAAAACCTCTGAATGGGCTGAACGCTTATGCCGCGTCACGCAAGAATGCCTCTATAAAGGTATTGAAATCGTACGCCCCGGCACACGCCTGGGTGATATCGGTGAAGTGATTCAAAAACATGCTGAAAGCAACGGCTACTCAGTGGTACGCGAATATTGCGGGCACGGTATCGGGACTGTTTTCCATGAAGAACCACAAATTTTGCATTACGGTAAAGCGGGTACAGGTTTAGAGCTCAAAGAAGGCATGACCTTTACCATTGAGCCGATGATTAACCTTGGTAAAAAAGAAACACGTTTGCTTGGCGATGGTTGGACGGCGATCACTAAAGACCGCAAACTCACCGCGCAGTGGGAACACACCTTAGTGGTCACTGCAGACGGTTATGAGATTTTCACCTTGCGTAACGATGAAACCTTCCCAGTCAAGTCATCCTAATCTGTGACTGTTGCTCGATAAGGTGCTTGTGCAACAGGCACCTTGAGCTTCAACAACCACTCTACAATCATGCGCTGCACAGGCTTGCCAGCCACTGCGTGCGATGATGATGCTCTACATCAATTGCTGTTGTATGCGAGGTGCTGAACATGTTGTCTATGGATCTTGAGCTATTTAACCCTGAAGACTTCCAGCGCAAACTGGATGAAAACCCTCAGCATATTGGTATTTTTCGTAGCGCCATCGAACATGCGCGCATGGTGCTGGACCAGCGCTTTTTAGATCAGCAAGATATCCATGAAGTGATTCAAGCCCGCGCATGGTTTATTGATCAACTGCTGATCCATGCTTGGCCTGCGCCCTATTGTGAAAATGGTCTGTGCCAAGTGGCCTTAATCGCAGTGGGTGGTTACGGACGTGCGGAATTGCACCCCTACTCCGATGTTGATTTATTGATTCTGCTAGAGAATGACGACAGCCAGCACTTGCATGAGCACATCGGGCATTTCCTAACGTTCTTATGGGATATTGGCCTAGAAATCGGGCATAGCGTGCGCACACTGACCGAGTGTGCCAACGAAGCGCGCAACGATTTAAGCATTATGACCAACCTACTCGAAAGCCGTTTAGTGGTAGGCGAGCAGTCGCTACTGGACGCCATGCGTGAGCAAACCGGCCCGCAGCATATGTGGTCCAGTGCGCAGTTTTTCCTGGGCAAACGCGCTGAGCAACGTGAACGCCATGAAAAATACAACGACACCGAATACAACCTTGAGCCCAACGTGAAAGGCTCACCGGGCGGCTTACGGGATGTACACACCATTATGTGGGTGGCACGCCGACGCTTTGGTATGCGCACGTTAAGCAGCTTAGAAGCGCCGGGGTTTTTAACCGAAGGTGAATACCGTCTGCTGTCAAATGCGCGCGAATTTTTATGGCAAGTGCGCTATGCCTTACATATGTTGGCAGGCCGTAATGAAGATCGACTGCTGCTCGATTATCAGCATAAAATTGCCCATATGTTTGGTTATGAAGATGATGATTATCGACCTGCCATCGAGCATTTTATGCAAAAGTACTACCGCGTGGTAATGGGTATCGCTCAATTGTCTGACTTAATCAGCCAGTACTTTGAAGAGACGATTCTACGCAGCGACAATGCCGATGTATTAATCCCCATTAATGAGCGTTTTCGTATTCGTGGCGGCTATATTGAAGCCTGCTCGCCGTATGTGTTTAGCGATACGCCATCGGCGATCTTAGAGATTTTTGTGCTCCTAGCACAGCACCCTGAAATCAAAGGCGTGCGTTCTAAAACTATTCGTTTGTTGCGTGACAGCCGCCACTTAATCGACGAAGAGTTTCGCCATGACCCGCGCAATATCAATTTATTTTTAGAATTATTTCGCTGCAAAGAAGGCGTGCATATGAATGTACGTCGCATGAACCGCTATGGCATTTTGGGACGCTACTTACCTGATTTTGGGCGCATTGTAGGCCAGATGCAGCATGACTTATTTCATATTTATACCGTGGATGCACACACGCTGAATTTGATTAAACACCTGCGCAAACTGCGTCACCCTGATTTTGCTGAGAAGTTTTCTTTAGCGAGCGCCATTATTGGCCGACTACCTAAACCTGAACTGATTTATTTAGCCGGTTTATTCCATGATATTGGTAAAGGTCGTGGTGGCAATCACTCCATGCTCGGTGCTGAGATTGCCGAAGAGTTTTGCAAGCTGCACCAACTGCCCACTGCGGATGCGCGCCTTGTGGTCTGGCTGGTGCGCAGCCACTTAGTGATGTCAGTGACCGCGCAACGTAAAGATATTTCTGACCCTGACGAAATCAATAATTTTGCGATGTTGGTAGGCGATCAAACCCGTCTCGATTACTTGTATGTACTGACTGTAGCCGATATCAACGCCACCAACCCAACCTTATGGAACTCATGGCGCGCGCAGTTGTTACGCCAACTCTACAGCGAAACCCGCCGTGCCTTACGTCGCGGTTTAGAAAACCCACTGGAGCGCGAAGAACAACTGACCACTCGTCAAGCCACCGCACTGAGCCTCTTAGTTGAAGAAGGTGCTGATCCTGATGAAGTGGAGCAGTTGTGGAGCCAGCTAGGTGATGACTATTTTTTACGTCACAGCGCCGGTGATATCGCTTGGCACAGTGAAGCTATTTTACAACACGGCGACAGCCTTGAGCCTTTAGTGCTGGTGCGCGAAACCACACAGCGCGAATACGATGGCGCGACGCAGATTTTTGTCTACGGAGCCCAGCGCCACGACTTTTTTGCCGTAACAGTGGCCACCCTCGATCAGCTCAATTTAAGCACTTTAGATGCGCGCATTATGACCTCCAGTGGCCATTTCAATATTGAAACTTATATTGTGCTCGACGTGGATGGCGAGCGCATTGGGCATGATTCAGAGCGCATTGAAAAAATCCAGGCCGGCTTAACTGCAGCATTATGTAACCCTGAAGACTACCCTGATATTATTCAGCGTCGCGTGCCACGCCAGCTCAAACACTTTTCTTTTGTTCCGCAAATCACCATTCATAATGATGCTCAGCGTCCTTATACCGTGGTGGAAGTGGTAGCCCCCGATCGTCCCGGTTTATTGGCGCGTATTGCGGGGATTTTTCTTGAGTTCAACTTGGCGCTGGTCAAAGCTAAAATTATCACCTTGGGCGAGCGCGTTGAAGACGTGTTTTTTATCACCGATGCCCAAGGCCTACCCTTGTCTGACCCTGAGCTGTGCCATGCTCTGCAAGAAAGCATGATTGCACAGTTATCAACCGGCGCCAGCGGTACAGTCACCCACTTATCAAATGCATATTAGTAAGGATTTTTATGGATAATCCACTCAACGTCATGACCACTTTAATTACCATTGGCATATTTTTATTAGCCTTTGGTTACAGCTGGCGTGAGCGTTCTTGGGGTATAGCTTTATTGATGCTGGGGATGCTCTGCATGTTTGGCTCGATTGTGTATCGAGTTAATTTGGCCATTTCTTAACTCTGCTAACGGAGGACTGTATGAGCGACTTAACCTTATACGGCATTAAAAATTGTGACACGATGAAAAAAGCGCGACGCTGGCTGGATGAGCAAGGGCTGACGTATCAGTTTCATGACTATAAAAGCGCTGGCATTGATCAAGCCCATTTAGAGCACTGGTGCAATGAGCATGGCTGGGAAAAAATCCTTAACCGCGCTGGCACCACCTTTCGTAAGCTCGATGACGCCAGCAAAGCCGATTTAGATCAAGCTAAAGCCATTCAACTGATGCTAGCGCAGCCGTCAATGATCAAACGCCCCGTACTTGATCTGGGTGAGCGCACCGTCGTGGCTTTTAAGCCTGAGCTGTATGCCGACGCTTTTGCACGCTAAATTTTGCCATATTGGGCACGGCTAACCACTCATTCACATAAGGATCTTTCATGTCGCAATCTCTGTTTAGCATCGCCTTCGGGGTTGGCACCCGTAACCGTGAAGGCCAGTGGCTTGAGGTTTTCTTCCCCATCCCGTTATTGCAGCCCAGCCCTCAGCTGATCAATCGTATCCAAGCCATTTTAGGCTACGAAGGCGGCAACCAAATGATCGATTTCAACTTTGCTATGGCCGCTGATTTAGCCAATGCCTTGAAATATATTGCCCCCGAACAAAGCGCGCTACTGGTGCGTTTAGCTGAAAGTCGCAAGCCTACCGTCGCCTGCGTGCTTGAACATGACACGCAACCCGTGTCTGTGCCTGAGGCTTATTTAAAGCTGCAGCTGATTTCACATCGCTTGTGCCAGCCGCACGAAATCAACCTCACCGACCTGTATCAGATCCTGCCGAATGTGGCCTGGACTAACCGTGGCGCAGTGGATATTAACGAAGTTGCGGCGTTGCAATTAGAAGAGCGCATCAAAGGCCGTATGCTGGATGTATTCTCTGTGGATAAGCTGCCTAAGCTGACCGATTATGTTGTGCCCAAAGGCATTCATATTGCCGATGCGGCGCGCGTGCGTTTAGGTGCTTATGTTGGTGAAGGCACAGTGGTGCTGCACGAAGGCTCCATCAACTTTAATGCCGGTACGCAAGGTGCGAGCACCATTGATGGCTGCATCGCTTCTGGTGTGTTAATTGGCGCGGATTCAAAACTGGCCGGTGGCTGCTCGATGTCGGGTGATATCAGCAATCAACCATTGATCAGTGTTGGCCATCACTGTGTGATTAACAGCCATGCTGGCGTGGGTATTTCCTTAGGCCATCGCAATACCGTGGAAGCGGGTTTGTGGCTGACGCCGGACACCCAAGTCAACGTTGTGGATGATGCACAACAGCTGCTAAAAACCGTGATTGCCAGCGAGTTGGCGTTGCAAGACGATCTGGCTTTTCGTCGCAATCCTGAATCAGGCGCGGTGGAGTGCATTATCACGCGCACGGAGTAAGCGTTTAAGCAGTGCGCAACGGCTGGAGCTGCTGCGCACTGCGACGCTCAATTGTTAGGCCATTTATTAACCGGATTGTTTTGTAGTGGATACTCCCATGTTTTTGCCTTCCCCTTGGCGTCAATACTTTCCTGGTGTTCTGGCGCTAGCCGAGCAACACGAAGTCTGGCTCGACAGCGCTGCTACAGCGCAAAAGCCGCAGATCATGCTCGATACCCTCAGCCAGTATTACCAACAAGGGGTGGCCAATGTGCATCGCGCCCAGCACCCACCGGGTGAGCGAGCAACGCGAGCCTTTGAAGAGGCACGCAGCCTGATAGCCAGCTGGCTGCAAGCGGATGCGCAAGATGCTGTGATCTTCACTAAAGGCACCACTGAAGGCATCAACTTGCTCAGCCAAGCGTTAGCTCATCATTTCCAAGCTGGCGATGAAATCCTTATCAGTGCCTACGAGCACCACGCCAACCTGCTCCCCTGGCAACAGTTGGCACGCACACACGATTTACAGCTCACTATTCTTGCCATGGATGACGCTGGCCACTTAGATGTGGATGCAGCCATTGCGCAACTCTCACCACGCAGTCGAGTGCTGGCTGTGAGTACGCTATCCAATGTGGTGGGCCACCAGCAATCCTTGGAGCGCTTACTCAGTGCCGCCCGCCAGCAGGGGGTCTGGAGCGTGATTGATGGTGCTCAAGCTGCCGTGCACCAGCGCCCTAACCTGCAACACCTCGACTGTGACTTTTTTGTCTGTTCAGCGCATAAACTGTATGGCCCTGACGGTGTGGGGATTCTGTTTGCCCGCGCCGCTGCTGTCACAGCTTTGCGCCACTGGCAGTTTGGTGGCGAAATGGTGCGCAGCTGTGATTATCAGCACGCTGAGTTTTTACCCGCACCTTTAGGCTTTGAACCGGGCACACCCAGCACCGCTAATATTATTGCCTTTGCCGCAACTCTAGATTGGCTCATGAGCTTAGACAGTGCCGCCATTGCTCAACATGAAGCGGCCTTACATGCTGCAGTGTTGGAGGGTTTACGCTCACGTGGCATGCAGATTATTGGCACTCCCAATTGTGCCTTAGTCAGTTTTAATGCCGCCCACGTGCATCCCGCTGATTTAGCTGTATTGCTCGGCGAGCAAGGTATCGCGGTACGCGCAGGCCATCATTGCGCGATGCCCTTACTCAAAAGTTTAGGCTTAGCCGGTGCGGTACGTGTATCGCTGGCCATGTATAACAACGGCGATGATATTCAGCGCTTTTTTAATGCGCTGGATCAGGCTTTGGAGATTTTACAGTGAACGCACTCAGCCCTGCTGCACAGGCCGCCCTGACCGAATTTCAAGCCTGCAAAAGTTGGGAACAACGCGCACGCTTACTGCTGCAATGGGGCAATCAATTGGAGCAATTACCTCAAGCGCAATGCACGCCAGAGACATTAGTACACGGCTGTGAGACGCGAGTCTGGTTGGTGCTCAATCAACAGAGCACACCTTGGCATTTTCAAGTCGCCAGTGAAGCGCGCTTATTGCGGGGTTTACTGGCGTTACTGCTACTGCGCATTGCAGGGCTCGACGCTGCCCACATCAGCGCTGTTGATATCCAACAATGGTTTGAGCACTTGGGCTTAAGCAGACAGCTTTCGCCTTCGCGCAGCAATGGCCTCAATGCTGTATTGCAAACCATGCAACAACGGCTTGCAGCAGCACTCTAAACCTTGCCTGCACGAGGCAAAGATAGGTTGAATCAGCCTCAGCCTCGTGGATGGTGCTCGCGATGAATGGCTTGCAAACGCGCTTTGGCGACATGGGTGTAAATTTGGGTGGTGGATAAATCACTATGCCCCAGCAGCATCTGTACCACGCGTAAATCAGCTCCATGGTTTAATAAGTGTGTCGCAAAGGCATGACGTAAGGTATGCGGCGACAAAGGCTTAGTAATGCCCGCCGTTTGTGCGTGTTGTTTAATACGGTGCCAAAATGTCTGGCGGGTCATTTGCTGGCCGCGCTGACTGGGAAAGAGCACATCGGTGGCGGCAGCAGTAAGCAGTTGCCCGCGCCCTTCTTTGATATACAGCATCAACCAATCTAAGGCGGTTTCACCCAAGGGTACGAGGCGCTCTTTTGAGCCTTTGCCCATGACACGCACCACACCTTGGCGCATATTCAGCTGATCCAGAGTGAGGCTGATCAATTCGGTAACACGTAAACCGCAGGCATACAGCACTTCCAACATGCAACGATCGCGCAGCCCAAGCACTTCTTCAATATCGGGAGCTGCCAGCAAGGCTTCCACATCTGCTTCAGATAATGTATCGGGCAATGAGCGACCTATTTGCGGTAAGTCGATCTGCAATGTTGGGTTCTCAACAATGCTGCCTTCTTCCAACACAAACTGATAAAAGCCACGCGCGCCCGACAAAAACCGCGCGCTAGAACGTGCTTTATATCCAGCCTCTAAACGCCAGCTTAAATATTCAAGTAATGTCTCGCGGCGTACCTCTAATAAGGTTTCACCGCGCTCTAGCAGCCAGCGGGCAAAGTGTTCTAAATCACTGTGATACGCCATGCGTGTGTTTTCAGACAAGCCACGCTGCAACCAAGCGGCGTCTAGAAATCGCGTTAACGCAGATAAATCAGGCGAGGCATCAGTCGTCATTTAAATCACACCTTATTTCTAATAATTACTACAGCAGGAGGCAGGAGTATAAACGAGCCATGCTACATCAGTGCAAACACTCGATAGGGTCAAAGAGTACTTCGAGACAGCTGTGATAAGCGTCACTAGCACGGTACTCATTGAGCATTGATGTTGTTTGCAGGTCTCATATAAAAATTTAGCACGCCATAAAAGTATTTTCATAGATTCCAGAAACAACAAAGCAGCCCGTAGGCTGCCTTGTTTGAAACACTGAACGAATTAACGTGACAGTTTTTCTTTAATACGCGCTGCTTTACCAGACAGAGCACGTAAGTAGTACAGTTTCGCTTTACGAACATCACCACGACGCTTAACAGTAATGCTGTCAACCAGTGGGCTGTAAGTTTGGAACGTACGCTCAACGCCTACGCCGCTAGAAATTTTACGAACAGTGAAACCACTGTTGATACCACGGTTACGCTTAGCAATTACAACACCTTCGTAGGCCTGTAAACGCTGACGATCACCTTCTTTTACTTTAACTTGAACAATTACAGTATCACCAGCAGAAAATACTGGGATTTCTTTGTTCATTTGTTCAGCTTCGATCTGCTGAATTAGTGCATTTTTCATTTTATGCTCCTGAAGGCAAACCCTTATGGCTCACCATCGATACGTTAATTAACT
>JAAZJF010000172.1 GCA_012800475.1 Gammaproteobacteria bacterium | reverse complement strand
TAAACAAAGTTCACCTCTTCATTGTGCTGTACTTCCAGCTTAGAGCGCTTGTCGTCACGACTTTCCACAGCAACGGTATAGCCTTGTTTGCGCAACTCTTCCGCTACTTCTTCAAAAGAAGGGATGATCACTTCATCAATAAAACGATTGACGTGTGAGCGGCGTGGGAACATCACCATGCTGCGCAAACGGCGTTGCCAGCCTCCAGTGCTTTTCTTTTGACGCGAGTAGTGCGTGGCACTTTGATGCCTAAGGGTGCGTTTGGTGGAGTCAATATGCAGTGCTTTAAATAAGCCCCAAATCGAGATCAGCAAAATAATCGAGAAGGGCAAGGCACTGGCAATAGTGGCCGACTGTAGCGCACCTAAACCACCGGTGAGCAGTAAAGTGATGGCCACAATACCGGTTGATGATGCCCAGAAAATACGCTGCCACAGTGGGGTTTCTGTTTTACCACCTGAGGCCAGCATATCAATAACTAAAGAGCCTGAGTCAGCTGAAGTCACAAAGAACAAAATCACCATACACACTGCAACCATCGACAGTAGAGTGGAGAAGGGGAAGTGTTCTAAGAAGGCAAAGAGCGCCAACGAGGTGTCGGCATTAACTGTATCTGCCAGACTGGTGAGACCCTCCTTCATAATCATGTTGATTGAGGTGTTACCAAAGGCTGTCATCCACAAGAAAGTGAAACCTGTAGGTACCAGCAGTACGCCGGTTAAGAACTCACGAATGGTACGGCCACGTGAAACACGGGCAATAAACATCCCCACAAAAGGTGACCAAGAGAGCCACCAGCCCCAATACAGCAAGGTCCAGCCGCCTAACCAATCGGTTGGCTCGTAAGCAAAGAGGTTGAATGTGTTGCTAACAATCTCAGATAAATAACCACCGGTATTTTCGACAAAGCTTTTGAGCAGCAGAGCCGTGGGGCCTAAAATCAGTACTAAAGCTAACAGGATCACAGCTAAAGACAGGTTAATTTCCGATAGGATTCGAATACCTTTGTCCAAGCCAGTTGCGACCGATAGTGTGGCCAAACCAGTAATACCAATAATCAGCATGACTTGAATGTGAGTGCCCACTGGCATATCAAATAAGTAGTTAAAACCACTGTTGATCTGTAAAACGCCATAACCTAATGAGGTCGCAATACCAAACACAGTACTGATAATGGCAAAGATATCGACCGCATGACCGATGGGGCCATAAATGCGCTCACCAATTAAAGGGTACAGCGCGGAGCGTAGTGTCAGCGGTAAACCATGGCGGTAGGAGAAAAAGGCAAGAATCAAAGCCACAACAGCGTAAATCGCCCACGCATGCAGACCCCAGTGGAAGAAGGTCAGCTTCATCGCTTCACGTGCAGCTTCGACGGTATTTGGGTCGCCAACCGGGGGTGCAATAAAGTGCATCACCGGCTCTGCAACACCAAAGAACATCAAGCCAATCCCCATACCTGCAGAGAACAGCATGGCAAACCATGAGGTGCTTTTATAGTCAGGCTCACTGTGATCAGGGCCTAGCTTAATATCACCGTAGCGACTGGCAGCCATAAATATCGCTGATAGCAAAACTAAGGCAACCGCCAAAACGTAGAACCAGCTGGCGTTATCAACGATCCATGTTTGCATATTGCCAAAAAAACTTTGTGCAGTTTCCGGGAAGAAACCAGCAAATAAAACCAGCGCGACAATGATTAGAGCTGAGGTATAAAAGACCGGTGGGCTGATTGTGCCGCTGCGTTGGGCGGGTGTTTCCATGTGAACTCCTTGAGGGCGCTGAATCAGATATGGCGCATTGATATCAGCTTATAACCGACGCTTTTATAAAGCATGTGCTGCACATGTCAAGTTTACGAACTGACATCAACCTATTTTGCAGATAAAAAAAGCCCCCAGCCGCTGATTTCTCAAGGGCTGGAGGCTGAGTTCAACAGTATACTCTAATTGTGACTATGAGTCGTTGCGTGACGATAACAGTGCGGGCTTTTCCTTGCGTGAGCGTGATTCGAGTTGCTCCAGCTGTTCTAAGCTCGGCAAGCGCTCACCCTTACGAATAATCAGCGGCTGCGGTGCAGTACGCGCTTCGCGGTTGACTGCAGGCTCGGCATAGCGCGAGTCCGTACGCGGTGTGTTAGGGCGTGGTTTCTTTGGGCCCGAACGGCGTTTTTCAGGCGCGGCAGCACTGGCTAGCGCAGCGCTAGCATTGCGTGGTGGACGTGCAGCTGTGCTTGGACGACGGCTGTTACCTTTGTTTTTATAGGGGCTGACGTAGTCGACACTGTTACCAAAATTATCGATCGCATCATCTAGAAAAACTTCGGGGTCACGGCTGGGGGGTAACTCCGGTGCAGCGGCCGCGGCAGGGCGGTTGTTGCGCGTATTGCGCGGGTTACGTGCCCGTGATGGTGCAGGTTTAGCTGCGCTGGGTGTACGTTCAGCAGTGCTGCTTTCAGTACGCTCAGGACGGCGGCCACGGGGCTTGTCTGTGCTAGCGGCTTTATCGGTACTGCTTTTTTTATCGCTGCGTGGTGCATTACGTCCTGCACCACCACCGCGAGGTGGACGTGGCGCGCGCGGCTCAGCTTTTTCAATCACCACAGTGC
>JAAZJF010000171.1 GCA_012800475.1 Gammaproteobacteria bacterium | reverse complement strand
TAGTTCTTGGGTCTCTTAGCGCACTTATTGATGGAGAAACACTATGCCGCATTCTTTTCTATATATAGCCAATCCAGCCCGAATTGTCTTTGGCCCTGGCAGCCTAGCGCAAATTAATGACGAGGTACGCCAGCTCGGCTGCGCGCAAGCCTTAGTACTATCAACACCTTCACGGCGCAAAGATGCCGAGCGCCTGAATCAGCAGCTTGGTAACCTCGGTGTCGGAGTCTTTAGTGAAGCCGCAATGCATACGCCAGTGGAGGTGACTGAGCGTGCGCTGCAAGCATATGCAGCAATGGGCGCAGATTGTGTTATTGCGCTGGGAGGCGGCTCCACCATTGGTCTAGGCAAAGCGATCGCTTATCGTAACAATGCGCCGCAGGTGGTTATAGCGACGACCTACGCCGGCTCTGAGGTCACTGCAATTTTGGGGCAAACTGAAGATGGGGTAAAGACCACAGTCAAGCACGAGTCTATCCTGCCCGAGGTAGTGATCTATGATGCTGAGTTAACCTTAGGGCTGCCAGTATCCACCAGCGTCACCAGTGCTTTAAACGCTATGGCGCATGCTTTGGAAGGCCTTTACGCGAAAGAGCGCAACCCCATCACCGCATTGATGGCAGTGGAGGGAATTGGCGTTCTTAAAGAAGCTTTACCCATAATTGTTCAACAGCCCGAGAATCTAGAGGCGCGCAACAACGCTCTGTACGGCGCATGGTTGTGTGGCACTGTACTGGGCACAGTGGGTATGGCGTTACATCATAAACTTTGCCACACCTTAGGTGGCAGTTTTAACCTTCCACACGCAGAAACTCATGCCATTATGCTTCCGCATACTATGGCCTATAACGCTCAAGCCGCAGCTGAAATGCTGGCACCAGCAGCTGAGCTATTTGCTGGGGATTTGGGAGGCGGTCTGTACGACTTTGCGCAAGGTCTTCAGGCACCACTGGCGCTAAAAGAACTGGGTCTTGCCGAAGCTGATTTAGATAAGGTGGCAGACCTAGCGGTACAAAACCCCTACTGGAATCCCCAGCCGATCGAACGTCAAGCCGTGCGTGAGCTGCTACAGCGTGCTTGGAGCGGTACCCGCCCAGAATAAATAATCCAAGATTCTATCATAACGGAACCTAAGCAAGGAACAATACTAATGGCAAAAATCGATTATTTCACTGAAGAGCGATCTGCTGAAACAGTTAACGCGCGCATGGGCAAAGCGATCAGTCCGCGTTTACGCGAGGTGATGACGTCACTGGTTAAGCACCTGCACAGCTTTGTTAAAGACGTCGAGCTCACCCAAGCCGAGTGGGAGGCAAGTATCGATTTCCTGACGCGCACCGGTCAGATGTGTGACGCCCAACGGCAAGAGTTTATTTTACTGTCCGACACACTAGGTGTGTCCATGTTGGTGGACGCCATTCAGCATCGCCGGCCCGAACCGGCCACTGAAAACACCGTCTTTGGGCCTTTCCATGTGGATGGTGCTCCGATACTAGACATGGGCGCCAATATATCTTTGGACGGTAAGGGCGAGCCTTGCCTCTATGAGGGGCGTGTGCTGGATTTGGACGGAAACCCCATTGCGGGTGCGCGGATCGATGTGTGGTCGGATAACAGCGAAGGTTTTTACGACGTGCAGCAACCAGGCCAGCAACCCACTTGGAATAATCGCGGCGTGTTTATAACTGGGGCCGATGGTCGTTATTGGTTCACTGGAATTAAACCGGTGTCCTATGCGATTCCTGACGACGGCCCTGTGGGTGAAATGCTAAGTGCTCTGGGTCGTCACCCCTGGCGACCTGCGCATATGCATTTTATGCTTAATCATCCCAAGTTCGAGCGCATTGTTACCCATACTTTTGTTTCCGGTGACTTTTATCTTATGTCAGATGCCGTATTTGGCGTGAAGGACTCGCTTATCTTGGATTACTCGCCAAGTATCAGCACAGAGGTGAAATGGAAAGCAGATTTTGATTTTTGGATGGTCAATAAAAACAGCCAAAAGCTGTGCCACTTGAAGGCGGTTGAGAATTGACTTTTTAGCGCGCAAAAACTGCTCAACTCTACACTCTCTTCGACCAAGTAATTGCCTGATTTTAGCGCGCAAACTGCGCGCATACCAGCCAATAGTGTTTAACCAGAGGCAATAAGCGCTGATCATCCTTGTAACGCTTACTCTCTGGCGCTTTAACCCAAGCGTAATAGCTGCTGTGATGAACACGCATCACTTTGCAAAGCAAGCGCACAGGATAACGGTGGCGACGAGATTTTATGAACGCGTACCGTTCTTTGACTCGCTGGCAAAGAACACG
>JAAZJF010000170.1 GCA_012800475.1 Gammaproteobacteria bacterium | reverse complement strand
TACTGTATTTCTTAAGTTTTATTGGCGCTTGGTTGATGGCTACAGCGGTGGTTGTTGATTTGAAGAAGGCGGACTGATCATGAGAAGACTGATGTATTCCAGTGTGGGCTTAGTGCTGATTGCCGTAGCTTTTGTAGGTTTTAATGTGGCGTCCAATAGCCTATTTAAAAATGTTCAACTCGATTTTACCGAGCAGAAACTCTATACCTTGTCCGATGGCACTCAGCAGCTTTTGAGTGAGCTGCAAGAACCGATTCGCTTGCAGTATTTTTATTCCAATAAAGCCACGCGTGATGTGCCGATGTTGCGTCATTATGCTCAGCGGGTTGAAGAGTTGCTGGAGAGCTATGTGCGTATGGCTGACGGCAAACTTGAATTGGAGGTGATTGATCCACAGGCTTTTTCTGCAGAAGAAGACCGCGCTACCGCGCTGGGCTTGCAAGCTGTGCCGTTGGAACAAGATGGCGCGCAGTTGTACTTTGGTTTAGCGGCTGAAAATCAACAGGGTGAGCAACAGGTCATTCCCTTTTTCGCCTTGGATCAAGAGCAGCTATTAGAATACGAGCTGAGTCGTTTAATCAGTCGTTTGGCGCAAACTGAGCAGCCTGTGCTGGGGGTGTTATCTGGATTGCCACTCAATGGTGGTTTTGATATGCAGGCTGGGCAGCCCTTACCCACATGGACAATTCTGCAAGAGATACGCCAACAGTTTCAGCTGGAAAGCCTAGACAGTGATATTGATCTGATTCCAGAACACGTCAAGACGCTGCTGTTGGTGCATCCCAAAAACTTAAGCCAAGCCACGCAGTATGCTATTGATCAGTTTGTGTTAGGTGGCGGTAAGTTGTTGGTCTTTGTCGATCCTTATAGCGAAGCCGATACACAGCTCAATGCACAAGGTGAAATGCCGGCTGATAAAAGCTCTGACTTACCTGACTTGTTTAAAGCCTGGGGCGTACGCATGTTGCCGGGGCAAGTGGTGGGTGATGGTGCTTATGCCATGTCAGTGGGCGTAGGTCCACAGCAGCGTGCCGTACGCCATCCGGGTTGGTTGACGGTGCCGCAAAAAGCTTTTGATCAGAGCGATGTATTAACGTCGCAGTTAAGTGCGTTAAATCTAGCTACGGCGGGTGTTTTAGAACCTTTAGAGGGCGCGCAAACTCAGTTTACAGCGCTACTGCGCAGTTCTGAATATGCCATGCCATACAGTGCGCAGCGTTTTGCAATGCTGCAAGATCCTGCCCAGCTGCTGGCTGAACTGGAGCCGACAGGTGAGCGTTATGTGCTGGCTGCACGTATCAGTGGTCCAGCAAAAACGGCGTTTGCCCAAGGCATTGAAGGGCGCGAGGCGGGTTTGCAAAGCGCTGAGCATATCCATGTGATTATTGTGGCCGACAGCGATATGTTGAGCGACCGTATGTGGGTGAATGTGCAAGACTTTTTTGGTCAGTCTTACCCGCAACCTTTTGCAGATAACGGCAGCTTCACTATTAATGCTTTAGATCATTTGTCGGGCTCGGATGCGCTCATTAGCATCCGTTCGCGCGGTCATTTTAATCGTCCCTTTACCATGGTCGACCGTCTGCAGCGCAGTGCTCAAGAGCGTTTTCAGAAAAAAGAGCAGGAGCTGCAAAGCCGTTTAGCGGCCACTGAAGAACAATTATTTGAGTTGCAACAAGGTCTGGATCCAGCGCAAGATCTTGAATTGACCGCAGAGCAGCAGGCAACTTTGCAGCGCTTTCAACAAGAGAAGTTACACGTGCGCAAGGAGTTGCGGGAAGTGCGTTACCAGCTCAACAGTGATATTGAGTCTTTGGGCACGACGTTAAAGTTTTTTAATATCGGTGTGATGCCGATATTGTTGACCTTTAGTTTAGTGCTGCTGGGCTTATCGCGTCGTATTCGTCGTATACAAATCGCTGATTAGTTTTAGAAGGCGACATAAAAAAGCCAGATTGCATGGACGCAATCTGGCTTTTTTTGTGGCGATCGAATAGCTGCTGATCAGCTCAAGTCGATGCTTAACGACTTTTGGGTGGCTGCACCAGCAGGTCTTCAGTTGGCGTTTCACATTGAATTTTATGACCGAGCAGCTCTTCAATCCCAGGCAAAGCATAAGAGTCATCTTCACCTGCAAAGCTGATTGAAACACCTGTGGTGCCAGCACGACCGGTACGACCGATGCGGTGCACGTAATCGTCTGGATCGTCTGGCAAAGTAAAGTTCACTACGTGACTGATATCGTCAACGTGAATCCCACGACCAGCGACATCTGTCGCAACCAACACGCGCAAGCGGCCGGCACGGAAGTCTTCCAGTACTTTGGTGCGTTTATGTTGCGCGACATCACCTGACATCTGTGCAGCACTGATGCCATCACGAGTTAAGCGCTCTTCGATACGGCGTACTTCGTCTTTACGGTTGG
>JAAZJF010000169.1 GCA_012800475.1 Gammaproteobacteria bacterium | reverse complement strand
GCTACGAAATCGGTGACGTACAAAAAACCAAGCTCGCTGCCATCGAAGCTGAATGGCACACCGAAGAAGCACCTGCGGCATTTACCTTAATTGGCTTGCCCAATATGGACACGCACAGCACCGATTACGCCATTAACATTCCTTACGCAATGGGTATCATTGCCACCCGCTCACTCGATACTGAAGTGACTGGGATCAAGGACTTAATTGACCAACACGAAGTGCGTATCCGTAACGGTATTATCGCCAGTGAGCGCCTAGCGGTATTGCGTGCTGGTGACCGTACACCAGAAAATATTGCGTTATTTGATGAAGTCAAAGATGACCTAGGCTATGGCTTGTTGCTTAAGCGTTATACAGAAAACATCTCTGATGCCACTGAAGCGCAAATTAAACAAGCGGCTGCCGATACCATTCCGCATGTACCCAGTATTTTCTGGGCGTTCCGTTTGATGGTTGGGGCAGGTTTCTTGATGCTACTGCTGTTTGTCTTAGCCTTCTGGGCATCGACAAAACACAACCAAGAGCACAAACCTTGGCTGCTTAAGTTCGCACTGATTTGCTTACCCTTACCTTGGGTGGCTGTACAAACAGGCTGGTATGTTGCAGAAGTGGGCCGTCAACCTTGGTCTATTGGTGAAGTCTTACCGACGTTCCTCTCAGCATCGTCACTCACTACCGCTGATGTATGGGGCTCAATTATTGCAATTGCTTCCATTTACACAGTGTTAATTATTATTGAAATGTTCTTAATGATTCGTTTTGCGCGCAAAGGTCCAAGCTGCTTGCATACAGGCCGCTACCATTTCGAACAAGACGCACAGAAGAACTCATAAGGAGTGACGACATGTTTGATTACGAAACTCTAAAACTGATCTGGTGGGTTCTAGTCGGTGTCTTGCTGATTGGCTTTGCCTTAACCGATGGCTTTGACTTGGGCGCAGTGATCTTACTGCCCTTTATTGGCAAAACCGACACCGAACGCCGCGTGGTCATTAACACCTTCGCACCGCACTGGGAAGGTAACCAAGTGTGGCTGGTCACTGCTGCAGGGGCTCTGTTTGCTGCATGGCCAATAGTGTATGCAGCATCCTTCTCAGGGTTTTACTGGGCGATGTTGATTGTGCTGTTTGCATTATTTACGCGCCCACTAGGCTTTGATTACCGCAGCAAGCTGGATAATCCAAACTGGCGTTCACGCTGGGACTGGACCTTATGTGTGGGCAGCTTTGTACCCTCACTGGTGTTTGGTGTGGCCTTTGGCAACCTGTTCTTGGGCGTACCTTTTATGCTCGATGACACGATGCGTATCAGCTATACCGGTAACTTCTGGGGCTTACTCAACCCCTTTGGCATCTTGGCAGGTTTAGTCAGTGTAGCGATGTTAACCACTCACGGTGCTGCTTGGTTGATGATGCGCACAGATGAACACATCCAGCAGCGCGCTCGCCGTGCTACACAGTTGTTCGCAGCTGCCTTCTTGGTGACCTTTATCGGTGCCGGTGTCTGGTTATGGGTGGGTGTTGATGGCTATAGCGTGATGTCAGTGATTGACTTTAACGGTGCGATTGATCCCCTCAGTAAAATTGTTGAGCAAAACAATCCAGGCTGGCTGGCCAACTACAGTCACTACCCCATCATGCGCGTTGCGCCACTGATCGGTATTGTAGGGGGTGTGTTAGCCCTGCTGGCAGCCACAACACAGCGTTCAGCTTTAGCGTTTTTAGGCTCATCGCTGATGATTATCGGGGCATTATGCACAGCAGGCTTTGCACTGTTCCCATTCCTGATGCCTTCAAGCATTGATCCTGCATCGAGCTTAACCATGTGGGATGCGGTCTCCAGCCATAAGACCTTAGGGATTATGTTTGTTGCTGCAGGGATCTTTGTACCACTGATCTTGATGTACACCTTATGGAGCTATATCAAGATGTGGGGCGTGGTGAAGATGTCTGATGTGGAGAGCAAATCACACGGTTTGTATTAATCGATCCATCACAGCACCTGCTTGACGGGTGCTGTGATCAAGCCCATAGACACACGGGCTGAAGGCAGTAGCAGCACCGCTGCTCACAATGATAAAGGGGTTCTTTATGTGGTATTTCACTTGGATTTTAGGCGTACTTTTAGCCTGCAGCATGGCCATTATCAATGCGCTCTGGCTGGAACGCTCATTTGATTTTGATGCGGATAACGATTCAAAACCTCAAGAATAACGACAGCAACTCCCAATAAAAAACCCCAAAAAGCTGCATGGCTTTCTGGGGTTTTTTTTGACCTATTGAATTGAGTGCGCTTTATTTCTGCGCAGCAGCAAGGGCTGCAGCAATCTTCTGGTCATGCCCATAACTGTCGTGACGGAAACGTAAGCGGTTATCCATATCCACCTCAACCGTCCAATACGCCAGCAGCACAGGTACCGGCGCAGGTAAGTTCACATTCCGAGTTTTACCGCTGTCTTGGATCTGCTTAATACGCCCTAACTCCTGCTCTGTGGCACCCACTAACAAGTGGTCCACGAGTTTCTGTGCATCTTCTACACGCACACACCCAGAGCTCACCGTACGCGTCGCACGACCAAACAGATGTTGGCTGGGCGTATCGTGTAAGTACACCGCAAAGGGGTTGGCAAAACGAATCGCCACCAAACCTAAAGCGTTATTTGGGCCTGGGCCTTGGCGTAACATAAGACCAGGTGGCGACTGCCAGTTAATACTGTGCGGATCGAGCACATTACCTTGATAGTCCAATACGCTCATATTACTGCGCGCCAAATAGCCGATATCACGACGAATGGCGGGGATTTTATCCTCTCGCAAAATGGTCGGCGGTACCGTCCAGGTCGGATTAATAGTTAAGTGCGTAATGCGTGATTTGAGTAACGGGGTTTGCCGGCGTACCGTGCCCACTTGCGTGCGCGTGCGCCACACAATGTTGCCATCGCGCATAAACAGCAGACGCGCGCCCGCAATATCCACCAGCAGCATAGTGGGCTCAAGCTGCTTATCCAGCCAACGCAAGCGCTCAAGGTTGACTCGCACCTGCTGTAAGCGCTGTTCAGGACTGATATTGAGCTCACGCAAGGTTGCAGGCCCGACAATGCCATCGTCTTCTAAATAATGATCTTGCTGAAAGGCTTTGACCGCTTCTGCCAGTGTTTGAGTGTAAAGCAAAGGATCAAGGGTAAAGGCTTCATCGACTAACACGTCTGGCGCGGCAACCTGCTCATCCGCGGTCGTCTCTAAATAACCTGCAAGCTGTAAACGCTGTTGCAAGCTGGGCACACGGGCATCTTTATCACCCACGCGCAACGATGGTCCGGTACTTGCCACAGTGCCCCAATCGGGTTGAGATAAAATGTAGCTGCTTTTTAAGACTTCGCGTAGCGCTTGATATGCGGACAATTGAGGGCGAGCTTGCGCAAAGCTGGCGCGCAAATCTTGCAACCCGCTGACTGCATTTTCAATCACGGAACTGCGTTGCGGCTGCTTCACACCCTCTTCATACCAATACGGCTCAATACGCTCTGCATCTAAGACACCATCACGCAAATGCTGCAGGGCCTGTAAATAACCATGGCTCAGTAACAGTTCATTACATTGCTGAGCGACGGGTGTGGCATGTTGTTCAAATGTCGCCACACGTTGCAACTGGTAATGGTCAGGCTCTAAGCCGTCATAACGCATATCGCGCAGCATCTCAGCCAACAACTGTCGCTGGGCGACATCCTGCCACAGCGGTGCATAGTCGTTCGCCTGATAGAATGCTTGCAGTCGTTTAATCGATTGATCCGATAAACGGTTGGCGGTTGATTGCTGACACACTTGTGGAAACGCAGATAGCGTTTCGCTCAATGTTTGTGCGCTGTTATCGGGCTGCGCCCAACTCAATGTCGTTTGTGTTAGACCGAAGATGGCTAAAAAAAGCCAGGTATGTTTTCTAGGCAAGGGTTTGGATCCATTCAATGAGCTGTTAGGATATGCGCTTTATTGAATTCACTGCGCACTCAACGAAACGCTGACACAGTCCGTTGTATCACAATTATGAGCACAACACAGATACATGCGCAGTGTAATATCCAAACCGAATCTGTTCCACACAGCACACTTTTGTGCCGTCACGAGAGTATTTATATGCTTCGTCCATTTCTTGTTCGATCTTTTTTTCTGGCTGTTTCAAGCTTATGCACCTTGTCAGCCACTGCAGCAACGTTCCCCACACAACTCAACCACGTCCTTAAACAAGCTGCACCATCGCTTGATACACAAGTACTATCAACCGCACTGAGCGCCATGGAGTGTGCCCTCAGTCATGGTGCTGAGCCGGCCAAGCGCTTAGCGGTGATCGATTTCTCTTTGCCTTCGAGCGAAAAACGTTTGTGGATTTTTGATCTGCACAGCAAACAACTGCTGCTTAACGATTTTGTTGCCCACGGCAACCGCTCCGGTGATAACTTTGCCACGAGTTTTTCCAACACCAACGGCAGCCATCAGTCGAGCATTGGTTTATTTCGCACCTCGGAAAGCTATCAAGGTAAACACGGCTATTCATTACGGATGGATGGTTTAGAGCCGGGTATTAATGATCGCGCACGTGAACGCGCCATCGTGATTCACCCCGCCGCGTACGTCAATCCAGACTGGATTCAAACTCAAGGTCGTATTGGTCGCAGCCAAGGCTGTCCTGCCGTGCGTCCAGAAATTGCACGTACCGTAATTGATAAGCTTAAAGGTGGTCAATTTATGTTTTCTTGGTACCCTGATCAGCAGTGGCTGCAGAGCTCAATCTATTTAAATTGCCGCAGCCAACAGGTGGCCAGTCGGGATGCCAAGCGCAATACCGACGGCAGTTAAAATACCAACACTAAGATGGGCTGATGCCTAGAAAGGCTTGCAGCTCATCTTTTTTCGCCATCGCATCTTGGTACCCCAACTCAATCAGCTCATTGCAATAACCGCGCTCAAACAGCAAGTAGCTCAACACGCCACCACCACTGGCACGTGTTGCTCCAGGGCCACGCAAGAACAAACGCAATGAGGCGGGTAATTGATGCCGATGGCGCGCGGCAATATCATCAATTTTTTTGCTGGGCGATATCACTAATACATCCACTGGCGACAAGCCTAAATGCTGTTTGCGCTGTGACTCTGGCAGCTCATGACCCAAGGTATTTAAACGCTCGAGCAACTCCAGATCTGATTCAAGATTATCAATAAACGTACTGTTGAGCAGATGCCCACCAATTTGCGCCAAGCTCGGCGGACGCGAAGTCATCGCGATACTGCGCCCTTCTTGTGATTGATTACGCACACCAATCACCAGCACCTTATCCGCACCCAAATGCAACGCCGGACTGATCGGTGCAGCTTGGCGTACCGCGCCATCACCAAAGTACTCATGATCAACACGCACGGGTGGGAATAACAATGGAATGGCCGAACTGGCCATCAAATGCTCAATGCGCAAGCGTGTGGCGACACCATGCCGCCGATGACGCTGCCAAGGCTTGATATGGCCGCGTCCTTGATAAAAAGTCACGGCTTGCCCTGATTGATAGGCAAAAGCTGTCACGGCCACGGCATGCAACTTACGCTTAGCCACAGCCAGATTAATACCGGAAAAATCCAGCTCTTTAAGTAGCAATTCGCGCAGTGGTGCATTATCCAACAAGGCCACAGGGTCAGCGCCACGGCCGATACCTAATAAATGCTGACCGACAAAACGCCCAGCTTGACGCATCACCCCAAACCAATCCGTGCGGTACACACGATCACTGCTAAAGCTTTGCCAAACCGAGCGTAATGTACGAATCGACTGCTGAAAATCTAATGCACCGCACGCCAGACCCACCGCATTAATAGCGCCAGCAGAGGTGCCAACAATAACCGGAAAAGGATTATCGGCAGACTCAGGTAGCAAGTCGGCAATGGCGGCTAACACACCCACCTGATAAGCGGCACGCGCCCCACCACCGGATAAAATCAGCCCCGTTGTGCGTGAATCTGGAGCCTGTGCAACCACGGGACTGACCGTGCTGTGTTCCAGTATTTTCAATACAGCTTTGCCTCACCTTCAGGCCGAGTTTTAAAGCGGCGGTGTGCCCACAAGTATTGCTCAGGCTGCTGAGCAATCGCTCGCTCAATCCACTGATTCAGACG
>JAAZJF010000168.1 GCA_012800475.1 Gammaproteobacteria bacterium | reverse complement strand
GCCTTTGCGAAGAATGCGAGAAAATATGTTTAATTGTCTGATTTTATCAGGCTTCAGGCCGAGCGGCCATTGTTGCATTAAAAAGTGTGATTAAAACAAGCCAAACCATACATAGAGCCAGTTAAAAACAGCCAGTGAGTGTCGTTATGTGTGCAGGCACAGGCGTATCACAAACGTTAAAGTTCGACGCGTTGCGGTTGATAGCCTTGTTCGCGGTAGCTTACAAAGTTTTGGCGACATACCTTGAGCAGTTCGGGTTCTTGATTGACGATTTCAATAACGCGCGTAAAGCAGTCCAGATGGGTGGACATACTGTGATTTAGGTTGATTAATACCGCAGCTTGCCAGTGCGGGCGCTCGTCGATACCAATCTGCACTGGAGCAGTTGCTGTAGTTGTGTAGGGCTCATGGGGAATAAAACTGTGTCGACGAAAGGTCCACAGCAGTTCATCCACTTCTTTTTGCTGGCTGGCATCGCTGCAGCGAATAAAGGTCATAAAGCCTGCACGCCAGGCTTTATGTGCCAAACGGCAGGCCGCATTTAAGCGGTCTGCCGTTTGGGTGGTCGGTAAAACGTAAAACTCTATTTTCACTGCGCGCGGTCCAGCAGGTATTGAGTCAGTAAAGGCACCGGACGTCCGGTAGCACCTTTGTCTTTACCGCCACTGATCCAAGCGGTACCGGCGATATCCAAGTGCGCCCATGGGTAGTCTTCGGTAAAGCGCGATAAGAAGCAGCCTGCAGTAATGGAGCCAGCTTTAGGGCCGCCAATATTAGCCATATCGGCAAAAGGGCTGTCGAGCAAATCTTGGTACTCATCAAATAATGGCAATTCCCACGCCACATCACTGGCTTGCTTGCCGGCGCTGAGTAAGCTTTGCACAAGCTCAGGGTTGTTGCCCATTAAACCACTGGTGCTGCTGCCCAGCGCGACAATGCATGCGCCGGTTAAAGTAGCAACGTTGACCACAGCTTGCGGGTTAAAACGCTTAACGTAGGTGAGGGCGTCACACAGTACTAAACGGCCTTCAGCGTCCGTGTTAAGGATCTCAACGGTTTGGCCGCTCATGGTGGTGACAATATCACCTGGACGGGTTGCGCCACCGCTGGGCATGTTTTCAGCACAGGTCAACACGCCAATCACGTTAATGGGCAGTTGCAATGCGGTGAGTGTTTTAAATGCACCTAATACACTGGCCGCGCCACCCATATCGTATTTCATTTCATCCATGCCGGCGCCCGGCTTGAGGCTGATGCCGCCCGTATCAAAGGTAATGCCTTTACCGACGAGCACATAGGGCTGCTTAGTTGCATCGTCAGCACCTTGGTAGTGCATCACAATCATACGCGCAGGTTGGTCACTGCCTTGGGCAACGGCCAGTAAAGCGCCGGCTCCGAGCTCTTTAAGCTCTTCTTCTTCCAGCACATCAACCTTTAAATTGCTGTGTTGTTCGCTCAGCTCCAGCGCTTGTTGTGCCAAGTAACGCGGGTTGCAAATGTTGGGTGGCATATTGCCCAAGTCGCGGGTAAAGGCCATACCTAAGGCGATGGCTTGACCATGCTGACAGGCTTTCTCAACGGCTTCCTGCTGAGATTCGGTACAGATAAAAGTGATCTTAGCTAAGGTGCTTGCGGGTGCTTTTTCGCTTTTGAACTGATCAAACACATACAGGCCATCGGCTAAGCATTCAGCGACAAGACGGGCGCCTGCGTAAGCGTCACGCTCTTTGAATTTAAGGTCAGCAAAAGCTAAGGCAGCATCGGTGATGGATAGGCTTTTGAATTGATTTAAAATTGCACTGACCAATTTGCGTGTACTGCGGTCAGATAATTCAGCTTCTTTACCCGTGCCCACTAACAGTACGCGTTGTGCAGTCAGGTGAGCTAAATTGTGCAGTAATAAGGTTTGCCCCAGCTTACCTTTAATGTCACCGGCTTTAAGGTGAGCGCTGATGGCGCCATTGCACAGTGTGTCAATCTGCTGGCCTTGGCTGTCGAGTTCTAATTGTTCGTTAACGGTTAATACCAATGCATGGGTGTTCAGTGATTCAACACCATTGGAACTGACTAAAAAGTCCATACTCAAGGATCCTCAAGACAAAGATAGATAGATGCAGGATAATACTCATCGTTTACATCGGCGTGTGTGTACACTGCCATAAATTGTGTGACTAGTGTGAGCCGCTATAGGCGGTTTTGACAAGCTTGGAGCCTCTACTTGATAGTTTTTCGTTACCTTTCGCGGGAAGTCTTGCTGACCTTTAGCGCCGTTAGTGCGGTTCTGCTTGTGATTATTATGAGCGGTCGTTTTATTAAATATCTGGCGCAAGCCGCTCAAGGTATGCTGGACCCTGGCGTGCTGTTGCTGATTATGGGCTACCGCATTCCGGGCTTTTTACAGCTGATTTTACCTTTGGGGCTCTTTTTAGGCATCTTGCTGGCATATGGGCGCTTGTACCTTGAAAGTGAAATGACGGTATTGACCGCCACCGGTATGAGTGAGCAGCGTTTATTGTCCTACACTTTAGTGCCTGCTTTATTTGTGGCGCTGGTGTGTGCGTGGTTGAGTTTCTCTATTGCTCCGCAAGGTGTGCAAAATGTGGCACGTATTTTTACCGAGCAAGATGCCTTAACCGAGTTTGATACCTTGGTGCCAGGGCGCTTTCAGTCCTTGCGTGGCGGTTCACGGGTGACTTATACGCAGGAATTGTCCAGCGGGCGCGATGAGCTGCGCAATGTCTTTATTTCTGAAAAGCGCGATACACGTCAAAACAGTGAGGCCGATGAGGCCATCACCGTGCTGGTGGCCAAAACGGGCCGTCAAGAAATCCAAGAAGATGGCAGCCGTTATTTGATTTTATATGATGGTTATCGCTATGACGGCACACCGGGTGAGGCAGATTACCGTGTGGTTCGTTACGATACCTATGGGGTGCTCTTACCTAAGCCTGTGGTTGAAGTGAAAATGGGTGAGCGTGAAACCATGGCCACAGCCGACTTAATTGGCAATCCAGATGTGCGTATGCAGTCTGAATTGCAGTGGCGTTTATCCTTTCCGATTTTGGTGCTCGTGGTTACTTTTATTGCGGTGCCGCTATCGCGGGTGAATCCACGTCAAGGCCGTTTTCTAAAGCTCTTGCCGGCGATTTTATTGTATATGGCGTACCTCGCCTTACTGGTTGCTGCCCGCAGTGCTTTGGATAAAGGCACATTACCCATCGCGGTGGGTTTATGGCCGGTGCATGGCGTGTTTTTGTTGATTGGTTTAATGCTGATGTATTGGCAGCCACTCTCTTTGTATCGTGCGCGTTTGCGTGCTCAGCAGGAGGCCCGTCATGCGTAGGCTTGATCGTTATATTGGTAGCAGTGTCTTTGTCGCTATTGTGGCGGTACTGGGGATCATCACTGGCTTGGCCTTACTCTTTGCGTTTATTGATGAACTCAATGATCTAGAAGGCGCGTATACCGTGTGGAATGCAGCGCATTATGTTGTGCTGACCGCGCCGCGTCGTATCTACGATATGTTACCGATGGCGGCATTGATTGGCTGCTTGGTGGGTTTGGGTACTTTAGCCAGTAACAGTGAGTTGACAGTGATTCGCGCCGCTGGTGTGTCGATTCGACGCATTGTTTGGGCCGTGATGAAACCGATGCTGGTGTTGATGTTATTGGGTGTTTTGGTGGGTGAATATGTTGCTCCTTGGACCTCAAGTATGGCCCAAGCTAATCGTGCGTTAGCCCAGTCTGTGGGTAAAGCACAAAGCTCCAAGCATGGTTTGTGGCACCGCCAAGGTCATGAATATATTCATGTGAACGCGGTCCAGCCCGGTGGTAAATTGGTGGGCGTGACACGCTATGTCTTTGATGATGAACAACGTTTGTTGCGCTCCAGTTTTGCTCAGCAAGCCTTGTATCAAAATGGTTATTGGCAGCTCGAAGATGTGGTGTACACCGAGCTTGCAGAGCGCAGTAGCAGTGTGCGACAGGCGTCCAGCGAGCGTTGGGATGTCGAACTCAGCCCGCAACTGCTTAATACCGTGGTGATGGAGCCTGACACCTTAGCCATTCAAGGCTTATGGGAATACGCGCATTATTTAAATGAGCAGGGCTTAAATGCGGATCGTTACTGGTTGGCGTTTTGGGTCAAAGTGTTGCAGCCCTTGGTTACAGCCGCTTTAGTTGTGCTGGCGATATCTTTTGTCTTTGGCCCCTTGCGCTCAGTGACATTAGGACAGCGAGTGTTTACTGGGGTCGTGGTGGGTTTTGTGTTTCGCATCGCCCAAGACTTATTGGGCCCGGCCAGTTTAGTCTTTGGTTTTGCGCCCATTGTGGCGGTTGCTTTACCCGCTCTAATCTGTGCTGGTTTAGGTTTTTGGCTGCTGCGCCGCGCGGGCTAAAATTTTAAATATAATTGGGATGATTGCCAATTGTAGACTGCGTGGTTAAAGTGTTGCCCCGTTTTATCTGTCGGGTCGACACTTATCATGACACCACTTGAACGCTATCAACAGGATTTACAGCGCCCGGAATTTTTCCGCGATGCTGCACAAGAAAACGCCGTACGCCACTTACAGCGTTTATATGATGATTTGGTTGCTGGCGCTCCAAGCAGCGGATTGTTTGGACGTTTGCTGGGCAAGAAATCGACGCAACCCATCAAAGGTTTGTACTTTTGGGGTGGTGTAGGGCGTGGGAAAACCTATTTAGTCGATACGTTTTTTGATGCTCTGCCTTTTGAGCAGAAAATGCGCACCCACTTTCACCGCTTTATGAAGCGTGTACATGAAGAGTTGCGCACCTTAGATGGTGAAAAAAACCCATTAGTCATTGTTGCTGAGCGTTTTGCTAAAGAAGCGCGCGTGATTTGTTTTGATGAGTTTTTTGTCACCGACATCACTGATGCAATGATTTTGGCCGGCTTGCTTGAGGAGCTGTTTAAAAATGGCGTGAGCTTGGTGGCAACCTCGAATATTGTGCCCGACGGACTCTACAAAGATGGTCTGCAGCGCGCTCGTTTTTTACCCGCCATTGCGCTGCTCAAGCAGCACACTGATGTGGTCAATGTGGACAGCGGTATTGATTATCGACTGCGCGCACTTGAACAAGCTGAGCTGTATCACTACCCGTTAACACCTGAAGTTGAATTGGAGCTGGATAAAAGCTTTCGCAGCCTATTGCTGGATAACTGCAAAATTCTAGAAAACGAGCCACTCACCGTTGAAAATCGCACCATTGTGGCGCGTAAAGTGGGTAATGATGTGGCGTGGTTTGATTTTCGTGCGTTATGCGATGGTCCGCGCAGTCAAAATGACTATATTGAGCTGGGTAAAGTCTACAGCGCCATTATCTTGTCCAATGTTGAGCAAATGGACACCAGTAATGAAGATGTTGCGCGGCGCTTTATTAACTTAGTGGATGAGTTTTATGACCGCAGCATCAAGCTGATTATCTCTGCACAGGTCCCTCTGAAAGATTTATATGTGGGCAATCGTTTGCAGTTTGAATTTCAGCGCACCTTAAGTCGTTTGTTAGAAATGCAATCCCATGAGTTTTTAGCACGACCGCACAAGTCTTAGTGCTATTGTGTGGTAAGCCTACAACTGCGTTAGAGCACATATAATGAAACGTGAAACTCAATCCGATGTGCTCTTAATTGCAGTGACTTTAATCGCGGCCATCAGTTGGATGTTTTCTAAAGAAGCCATCGCGCTGATGCCGCCTTTATTGTTTATGGGGTTACGCTTTTTGCTGGCTGCAGCTTTTCTGGCATGTTTAGGGCATAAAGCATTGCGCCGGCTGAGTATGGGGCATGTGCTGCGCAGCGCACGCGTGGGGCTTGTGTTTGGTGTGGGCATGCTGTTTTGGGTGCTGGGGTTGGCGCACAGCGATAGCATGGGTGAAGGTGCATTTTTAATCAGTCTGGGTGCGTTGCTCGTGCCTTTTGTGGCGCGCGTCTGTTTTGCTGAGCCAGTGCCGCGCAGCACTTGGGTTGCCTTGCCTTTTGCCTTAATGGGTGTGGGCTTATTGTCGTTGTCGCATGGCTTTAGTATCAGTTCGGGTCAGGTTTTTTATGTGATTGCCGCCTTGGCTTTGGCGGGTTTTTTTATCTTAAATACCCGTGCAGCAACAGCTACAACCCGTTTAGCCTCAAAGCACCGTGCGGCTGTGCCGTTGACCGCTGTTGACCCTTTAGCTTTGACCATTGTTGCGTTAACTTCAGCGGGAACTGTGATGCTGTTGGTGTCGATGGTCACTGAGTCTTGGCAGGCAGGTGCCGTACAATGGTCGCCCACATTAGTGGGATGGTTAGTTGCCAGTGCCTCAGTGGGTACAGCAGCGCGTTTTTGGCTGCAAACCTACGCACAAAGTTTAACCACACAAACCAGCGGTGCGGTCATGCTTATTTTGGAGCCCATTTGGGTCGCACTATTTGCAGCAGCATGGTTTGGCGAAACTTTAATGATGCTGCAGTGGTTGGGCTGCAGCATGATATTTTTTGCTTTGTTAGTGAATCGTTGGCAGCTGTTGCGATCGATTCTGACCAAGCGTGGTCTGTAAGTGTTAATAGATAGGTTATGGATGCAAGGTGGCCTGTTAAACCGTCGCCCTAGAGCTGCAGCCGGCGATAAGCAGTTGCGGTGTGGTGGGCAGCTGTTTAAGGTAGGTGGCTTGGCGTGATTCAATCGTTAGAGAGAGAGCAAATGCGATTTTTTATAGGCTTGGTTGCCGTATTGATGTCCTTGGTGATGATGAGTAGTCATGCTGAGCCTGTTGCTGGTGTGTATCAGGTGCGTGAGGAGCTGGCCAGTCAAGAAAGTGATGTGCGTGATGCGGGCTTACAGCAGGCATTTGTGGCTTTAGTGCAGCGCTTAACGGGTCAAGCTGAGGTGAGCGAGAATGCTGCATTAGCGGATTATATGGCGGACCCGCAGGCACTGATCAGCCGTTATGGCTATGAAGGCAACACCCTCGTGGTGAATTTTGATCCCAGTAGCGTGCAAGCTGCTTTGCAAAGTGCGAGCCTACCGGTGTGGGACAGCGCCCGACCTGTGCTGTTGGCCTGGTGGTTGGTTGACGATCTCAATGGCATGCGCCTGATCAGTGATGGTCAGTCCAATGCGCAAAAAATTCATACTGCAGCGCAATATGCCGGTATTCCTGCACGTTTTCCTTTAGGGGATTTAAGCGATCAGCTGTTAATTGGCAGTGATCCGCTGCGCAACAGCGACAAGTTACGCGCCTCAGCCGAGCGCTATACAGCGGATGCGGTGATGCTGGTCCAGCAGGCTTTAGGCACTGAGGTGTTTGAAGCGCAATGGCATGTATGGCTGGGCGAGGAACAGCACAGTGGTGCCAGTTCTGCCGACTCTCAAGAGGCTTTAGCACGTGATGTGTTTGCGCAAGTTAATGCGTTTTTGGCTGAGCGTTTTGCAGTGAAGCCCGGTGAAGGTGAGTCCTTGAG
>JAAZJF010000167.1 GCA_012800475.1 Gammaproteobacteria bacterium | reverse complement strand
CCAGCCAAAAGCACAAGCAACAGCTCAATCAATAGCAATAGCAACAGCCCAAGCGACCCTAACGGGTCGCACTAAGCGTGATTAAGGCAGTGCAGTTAAAAACCAGTAATCTATGATTCAACCTTTATTTGCTGTATAGCTGAATATTTCTAGCCTAAATCTATTAAAAGTTGTGATCAATGTCACAAAATAACAAATAAATGCAAATTCTTTTCAAATTTGTGAGCTGCGTCACAGTTGCAAGCGTGCAAATTAAATTTAATCTGCCATGATGAAGATCAGTGCCACGGACGGTACTCGAAGCTCAAGCCAGTCGCACAAGGTGTGCATAGAAGACGCGTACAAGGAACAAGTACAGGCAGGAGCAGGTATGCGCAAAGGATGCGCGCATATGGTCGATTTCATGGATGAGGCAAGTCTGTTTCAAAAGCACAGGATGTGCAAATAAAAAGCCCCAAGTACATCACCGTACTTGGGGCTTTTTTATAGTACTAAATCTTTGTATCGACTGTATCCTTGCCAAGCGTTTGCTGGCTGTCTTTATGCATAAGCTGAAGCTTTACTGCTAAAATATCTACATATTTTTAGGTGTGTAGTTATGGATCCTCGAAGCCAGGTTTTATTACGTAATGTTGAGCTGTTTACTGGTCAAATATTACTTGCAGGCTTGCCTGCTGACGAATTGCTGACTGAGTTGCCCGCTGCGCAAGGCTGGAGCTGGCATGCAGGTGAGTATGAACAGTTATCCCAGCGTTATGCGGGACGTTGTACTTTTTCCACACAAGCACCGGAGGCAGGCTACAGTGCAGGTGTTGTATTCTTACCTAAGTCACGTGAGTTGACCGAGTATTTACTGCAAGAATTGGCAGCTAAAATACCCAGTGGCGTATTATTTTTGGTGGGTGAAAAGCGCGCTGGTGCCGAACGCGCAGCAAAACAATTAGCAGCTTTTGGTCGTACCAGTAAAGTTGATAGCGCAAGGCACTGTCAGTTGTGGCGTTGTCAGGTTGTTGATAAGCCTCAAACGCCTAGTTTAGATGCATTGAGTAAAGCATTTACAGTGACTGCAGCACAGCAGTCGATTCAGGTGTGCAGCGTGCCAGGTGTGTTTAGTCATGGTCGCTTAGACCTTGGTACTCAACTATTACTTGAGTGTCTAGCGGATTTACCAGCAGGGCATTACTTGGATTTTGGTTGTGGCGCTGGAGTTGTTGGCTCATTTTTAAAGAAAACTTACCCAGACTCACAAGTGACTTTACTGGATGTTGATGCTTTTGCCGTGCATAGCAGTCAGTTAACTCTAGCTACCAATGAACTTGAAGCGACTACTATTGCTGGAGATGGTATTCATGCGGCTCCTAAACAACTGGCCGCAATCATCAGCAACCCGCCGTTTCATCAAGGTGTACATACACAGTATGAAACCACTGAAACCTTGTTGCGTGAGGCCGCTGAGCATCTACAGCCAGGTGGTGAGTTACGGATTGTTGCCAATAGTTTTTTAAAGTACCCGCCGTTGATTGAACAGCATCTAGGTCCATGTACTGTTTTAGCCGAGCGTAATGGTTTTAAAGTGTACCGAGCTGTACGTCGTTAAGTGTCATTTAAGTGGGTTGTTATTTTATTTTAGAAGGGACAGAACGTGACTGACTATACTTTGGTATTTGACGTGGTTGGTGTTGAGCAATTTGAGCAGCAAGTTGTGCAAAACTCCTTTGAACAACCGGTATTGGTTGATTTTTGGGCTCAATGGTGTGCGCCATGTAAAGTGCTGATGCCTGTTCTAGAAAAAATTACTCAGAGTTATCAAGGCGAGTTGCTCTTAGCTAAAGTGGATTGCGATCTAGAGCAAGACATCGTCGCACGCTTAGGTGTTAAGAGCTTACCCACAGTGGTGTTATTTAAAGACGGTAAGCCGGTGGATGGTTTTACGGGCGCGCAAAGTGAGAGTGATATACGCACTATGCTTAGCAAGCATGTTGCTGAGCCTGAGCAGGCCGCAGAAGATCCATTACTGACCGCACAGAATCTATTTGATAGCGGTGAATATGCCCAAGCAGAAAGTCTGCTCAAAGAGGTGTTATCTGGCGATGATCAACAACCGGCAGCACTTGTGTTATTTGCGCGTTGCTTAACTGAACGTGGTGCTTTAGCGGATGCCGAAGCCGTGCTTAATTCTGTGAAGGATGATGCACAAAAGCATGCTATTGCTGCGGTGCGTGCACAGTTGATTTTCTTAAGGCAGTCGGCAGAGTTGCCGGACATGGCTGACCTTAAAACTCGCTTAGCAAAAAATGAGCACGATGATGAAGCTCTATTACACCTGTGTATTCAGCAGTTAGCGCGGCAAAGTTATGAGCCTGCTTTAGAGGGCTTACTCAAGTTGTTTACTCGCAATCGTGAGTTTTCTAACGGTGCTACGCATCAAACACTCTTGCAAGTTTTTGAGTTACTAGGCACTGAGCATCCGCTGGTGACATTGTACCGTCGTCGCCTATATCAGGCTTTGTATTGATTGCGACTTTAGGTTAGGTGAGTTCAATTATGCATAGTTTTTACGCCATGCTGCTTGATGCATGGCGGCATGCGGGTACACGGCAGCGCTTATTTGCGCTGGCAGTGCCCATGATATTAAGCAATCTCTCGGTCCCCCTCGTTGCACTGGTTGATAGCGCTGTCGTTGGACGTCTTCCTCACGCTTATCAACTCGGCGCCGTCGCTGTGGGTGGCAGCATCTATACGATGCTGGTGTGGACCTGCGGCTTTTTGAGGATGGGCAGTACAGGCTTTGCTGCGCAAGCAGCGGGGCGTAATGATCAGCAAGCACTGCGCTATATTTTATTGCAAAGCTTGTTGCTGGTCGTGGTGTTAAGTGTGCTGTGTTTAGTCATGATACTGCCACTATTACCTTATATTTTGCAGTGGATGGACACCTCGGGTGACCTACAAACGCTGGCTGAGCGCTATGTTTCAATTCGCTTGTACGGCTTGCCTGCGGCATTGATGATGCATGTGTTAGCGGGATGGTTACTGGGGCTGCAAAATGCGCGTGCTGCCTTATGGATGCTTTTGTTGGCCAATACAGTGAATATTATTCTTGATATTTATTTTGTGTTTGGTTTGCACTGGGGGGTGGCAGGCGCTGCCAGTGCGTCAGTGATTGCTGAATGGTCAGGTGCTGTATTAGGTTTGGCTTTAGCTTGGCGTTATGTTGATAAAGGACCGCTACTGAATTTTTGGCAGTATGTATTGGGTTGGGCTAATTGGCGGCCTTTATTAGCGGTGAATCGCGATATTTTAATTCGCAGTTTAGCGTTGCAAGCAGTGTTCTTTACTGTGACTTTTCAAGGTGCGCGTTTGGGCGACAATACCGTGGCGGCCAATGCGTTATTACTCAATGGTTTGCTATTGTGCTCTTATGCCTTAGATGGGTTGGCCCATGCCTTAGAAGCGTTGACAGGGCATGCGCTAGGTCAAAATGATCGGCGTGCTTTACGTCGAGCCGTATCCTTGGTCAGTATCTATGCATTATTGGCAAGTCTGGTATTTGCAGTGGTTTTTTGGTGGTGGGGCGATGTGTTTATTGCTTTGCAAACCAATATTTCGAGCGTGCAAAACACCGCAGGACAGTACTTGATATACCTCACATTACTACCGTTAATTACTGTGTGGAGTTATGTGTTGGATGGTTTATTTATCGGTGCAACCCGAGCAAGGGAAATGCGCAACTCGATGTTGTTAGCTGTTGCGGTGTGCGCTCCGGTTGCGTGGTTACTGCATGATTTAGGTAATCATGGTTTGTGGATCGCCTTT
>JAAZJF010000166.1 GCA_012800475.1 Gammaproteobacteria bacterium | reverse complement strand
CATGTGGCTTTGCTACTGCGTCATACCCAAGCCTTAGATGAGGGTGACTTAGCGCAATTGCGCGCCTATTGTGCCGAGCATGATGCGCAACTTTGGTTGCAGGGACGCGGTGAGCCGCAGCCTGATCAGCCAGAATACAGCTTAAGTTATGCCTTACCGCAGTTTGCTATACAGATCGCTTATCAGCCGGGTGATTTTGTGCAGGTCAATGCGGCCATGAATGAGGCGATGATCAGCCAAGCATTGCAGTGGCTGGCTCCGCAAAAAGATGAGCGTGTGTTGGATTTATTTTGCGGGCTGGGCAACTTTGCGCTACCGCTGGCGCAGCACAGCCAAGCGGTGGTTGCGGTGGAAGGTGTGGAGTCGATGCTGGAGCGTGCACGCAGTAATGCTCTGAGTCATAAGTTGGACAATGTGCAGTTTTATCATGGTGATTTATCCCAGCCTTTGCGTAAAGAAAAATGGGCGCAGCAGAGCTTTGCCGCGGCATTGCTCGATCCACCCCGAGAAGGTGCACTGGCGGTTGTGACGCTTCTGGCGCAACTCAAAGTGCCGCGCATTGTCTATGTGTCTTGTAATCCAGCCACCTTAGCGCGTGATGCGGCTGTGTTGGCTGCGCGCGGCTACCGTTTACAGCGTGCGGGCGTCTTAGATATGTTTGCCCAGACGGGCCATGCTGAAGCGATGGCGTTGTTTGTTAAGAATTAAGCCGTTTGCGAGCGGCATGATAGGCTCGACTGAGTCAGCGACTCAAAGGATAAGTCATGGTACAGGTCAGAACACAACAGCCCGTCAGTGAAGATGGCAGCATTGATTTGCACGGCTGGGTGGCGCAAATTATTGCCGTCGATCCATTGCTTGAGGCTGATGGCTTATTCAAGGCCTGTGAGTTTGCGCGTGACGCTGAGCGTAAAGCGCAAGCCGCCCATAATATCTGGGCTGAAGGCAATTCCAGCCTGCAAACAGGCTTAGAAATTGCACAAATCTTAGTCGACCTGAAGCTGGATCAAGACACTTTAGTCGCGGCGATTTTGTACCGCACAGTGCGTGAAGGCAAAGCGCCGCTGAGTGATATTGAGCGTGACTTTGGCCCTGCGGTCAGTAAATTAATTGATGGCGTACTGCGCATGGCCGCCATCAGTGCCAGCATGAATCCACGTCAGAGCGTGGTGCTTAACTCGCAAGCGCAAGTGGATAACTTGCGCCGTATGCTGGTGGCCATGGTGGACGATGTGCGCGTGGCGCTGATTAAACTGGCCGAGCGTACCTGTGCCATTCGAGCAGTGAAAAACGCGCCAGAGCATAAGCGTTATCGCGTGGCGCGTGAGGTGTTTGATATCTATGCACCACTGGCGCACCGCTTAGGCATTGGCCATATCAAGTGGGAGTTGGAGGACTTATCCTTTCGCTACCTTGAGCCGGATCAGTACATGCACATTGCTGATTTATTGCATGAGCGGCGTATTGATCGTGAGCAATTTGTACGCAATGTGGTGCAGCAGTTGCGTGATGAATTACAAGATGCGCAGATTGATGCGGATGTCAGTGGTCGCGTTAAGCACATCTATTCGATTTGGCGAAAAATGCAGAAAAAAGGCCTGCAGTTCAGCCAGATTTATGATGTGCGTGCGGTGCGTATTTTAGTGCCACAGGTACGTGATTGTTATACCGCGCTGGGCATTGTGCATACTTTATGGCGACATATTGCCCATGAGTTTGATGACTATATCGCCAACCCCAAGGAGAACGGTTACCGCTCATTGCACACCGCTGTGATTGGTCCCGCCGGTAAGGTGCTGGAAGTACAAATTCGCACCCAATCCATGCATGAAGAAGCAGAGCTTGGGGTATGCGCGCACTGGCGTTACAAAGGCACTGACGTAAACAGTCAGTCGGATCACTACGAAGAGAAAATTGCTTGGCTGCGTCAGGTGCTTGAATGGCATGAAGAACTGGGTGATATCGGCGGCTTAACCGATCAGTTGCGCGTGGATATTGAGCCTGATCGTGTCTATGTGTTCACCCCAGACGGCCATGCGATTGATTTGCCACAGGGTTCCACGCCCTTAGATTTTGCTTACCGTGTGCATACGGAAATTGGTCATAATTGCCGTGGTGCTAAGGTCAATGGGCGCATTGTGCCGCTCAATTACAACTTAAAAACCGGTGAGCAAGTTGAGGTCATTACCGGGAAAAATGGTGCGCCCAGTCGTGATTGGCTCAACACTAACTTAGGTTATATCACCACCACCCGAGCGCGCGCTAAAGTGGTGCATTGGTTCAAGTTGCAAGCCCGTGACCAAAATGTGATTGCTGGTAAGCAGATGCTCGAGCGTGAAATGGCGCGCTTGGCCATTGCAGCGGTGAATTATGAGCAGTTGGCGCAAAAATGTAATTTAAAAACCAGTGAAGACTTGTTTGCTGCTTTAGGGGCGGGTGATGTGCGCTTAGCTCATGCGGTGGGCTTGGCGCAACAGTTGCTCGATCCGCATGAGCGCAATGTGCAACAACTCAACTTAGTGGCACGCAAGCCCACTCAGCACCTGCCCAGTCGCGATGAAGTACGTATTCATGGCGTGGGTAACTTGCTCACACAAATGGCCGGTTGTTGCCAACCGGTGCCCGGTGAGCCGATTGTCGGCTATATCACTATGGGTCGTGGTGTGACTATTCACCGTCAAGATTGCAGTATGGCCTTGCAGCTCAGTGGGCGTGAGCCTGAGCGCATGATCCAGGTGGGTTGGGGCGCGGAGCCGGTGAAAACCTATCCGGTGGATGTGTTGATTCGTGCCTATGATCGCCCAGGCTTGCTCAGTGATGTGTCGCAAGTTTTGGTGAACGAGAAAATGAATATTGTTGCGCTCAACACCAGTACCCTTGCCGAAGACAATATGGCTGTGATCAATTTAACCGTCGAAGTGCCAGGTTTGGATGAGTTGGGTCGTTTGTTAGGGCGTATTTCTCAGTTGCCCAACGTGGTTGAAGTGCGCCGCCAGCGTCATTAACCGGATCAGCCTTGAGCGTTACTGAGCGTCTCAAGGCTTGATGTGCATCAGTATGCGGGTGTTTATCAATTGCCTGTTAGCCACTCAATTGGCCTTAATCAGCGCAGTTCGCTATTCTTAGCGCCCCGTAAATCTTAAGAAGGATGCCAATGCATGTCAGAGTTTCCACCTTGCCCCGCGTGTAAAGAAGAGATTACTTACCCTGATCGTGAAAATTATGTGTGCGCGACCTGTGGCCATGAGTGGGCTATGGACGGTTCTGATGCTCAAGTAGAGAGCGATGAAAAAGTTGTGCGCGATGCGCATGGTACGCCTTTAGCAGATGGCGATACGGTGGTCTTAATTAAAGACTTAAAAGTGAAGGGCAGCTCAACGGTGATTAAAATGGGCACCCGTGTGACCAATATCAAAATTGTTGATGGTGATCATGATTTAGATTGCCGCGTGGATGGACAAAAAATCATGCTCAAATCTGAGTTTATGAAAAAAGGTTAATGCGCTCCAGCCACTCTTGCTCCAAGCATTTTGAGTGGCTTGTGCAATGCTGAATACGGGCGAGTTGATCCTGAGCTAACGGAGTTAGAGCGGGTTTTAACTCGCCCGTGGCGTTTCTAGCATGAATATTGCGTTGCTGTGCATCTTGGTACTATAAATTATTGGCTGTGGGCAGTAGAATAGGCGCTTTATCGCATAATTCTCGTGGAGTTGAAGGCATGTCAGACGTCAAGAAGGTGGTTCTCGCCTATTCCGGTGGCTTGGACACTTCGGTCATTCTTAAGTGGCTGCAAGATACGTACAACTGTGAAGTTGTGACTTTTACTGCAGACTTAGGCCAAGGTGAAGAAGTTGAGCCCGCGCGTGCTAAGGCACAAGCCCTAGGTGTTAAAGAAATCTACATTGACGATCTGCGCGAAGAGTTTGTTCGTGACTTTGTCTTCCCGATGTTCCGTGCGAACACTATTTATGAAGGCGAGTACTTGCTCGGTACTTCAATTGCGCGTCCTTTGATTGCTAAGCGCTTGATTGAAATTGCCAACGAAACCGGTGCGGATGCGATTTCGCATGGTGCAACCGGTAAAGGTAATGACCAAGTACGTTTTGAGCTGGGTGCTTATGCACTAAAGCCTGGCGTTAAAGTGATTGCACCTTGGCGTGAGTGGGATTTGCTGTCGCGTGAAAAGCTGATGGATTACGCAGCCAAGCACAATATTGAAATTGAGCGTCACGGTAAGAAAAAATCTCCATACTCAATGGACGCTAACTTGCTGCATATCTCCTACGAAGGCGGTGTGTTGGAAGATACGTGGGCCGAGCATGAAGAAGATATGTGGCGCTGGACCAATTCACCAGAAAACGCACCCGATGCTGCGCAGTACATTGAGCTGACTTACCGTCAAGGTGATATCACCGCCATTGATG
>JAAZJF010000377.1 GCA_012800475.1 Gammaproteobacteria bacterium | reverse complement strand
TATATATTTTTCTTTTGCTTGTCTCTTGACTTCCGTAATCATTTCCTCGGCAGTCATTTGTTCGGCAAACGTGAGGTGTCTTAGTGGAACTTGTGGCAGCTTAATGCCATTTTCGTTTTTTACTATAAGGTGTTCGGACGAGTTCCTTTTATCTATTGACCCATCTTCATTAAATGCGATATCTCCTTTAACTACATATACTATATCCCCGAACAAAGAGGCCGTAATTACTGTACCATCTTTGCGAGTTATTTCATTTATTTCCTCTATCCGTGGCTGGATAAATTTTTCAGTTTGCTCTTCTAGTCCTTCTAAAACAGTGCTAAATTCTTCAAAAGCAATATCATGCTTCCTTGTTGCTTCTATTAATTCAGCTCTCTCACCATCTTCCAAAGAATTATCTGCTAGCAACTCTTTTTCTGTCATACCAAATCTGTCGCCTATCGTTTCTACATATCCTTGAATTTCGTTATGAAGTAAGTTTAACTGTTTTGAATTTTTCTCTTGAGCTGTTTCTGCTAACTTTCTTGCATTTTCTCTCGCAAAATGTTTATCTATTTCTTTTTTATTCTTTGCATAATACTTGGCTCTTTCCAGTCCTAGTTGCGCTCCGTATGCTAATGAATATGTAGCTAATGCGTCTTTTTGGTCCTCGCTAAACTTCTCCATAGTCTCCTGTGGCATGACAAGTAGAGGCATTTTATGGCTATCTTTATTTGACAACTGAACATACTGATCCATCAGCTTCATCATCTCTTTGGCCTTTTCTCCAAAGTGCTCTTGCATATTAGCAACGTTCTTTTCCATACCAATACGCACTTGGCGTTGAGCCTTGGCGTTATGATATTTACCTGCTGCATAACCACCAGCCTCTGCTATCACTGGTCCTGCTTGCATCATACCAATAGTTCCAGCTGTAACTAATCTATTGCGTGGATCAATTAAATCGCTCCATTCTCCCTCTCCTGTTTTGAATAGTGCGTGCCATGCTGTTTGTAAATCCTCCTCAAGTATCTCTGGAAAGAAACTATTAAAGTGGGTATAATGAGTGATACCCTTCATGAAGTCTGACTTAAATTTAAAGCCTGGCATAAAATCACCAGCTCGCTCTAATCCAACTTCTCCAAATGCTGCAATAAAGTTCTTCGCATAAGCATTTAGAAAACTACCACTCTCTTCTCTATTTTTCTCTAAAGCTCCAGCTAAAGTAGAAGGCATCAAAACTGTTTGTACAAAGGCCTCTGATATATTCTTCCCTGCAATTCTAACAACTTTACCAACACCTTTTTCAGTAAGCCTATTTGCAGTTGATTTAAGAAATGCGTTAGTTCCATCTTTAAGTAGTTCTCTTCCTAGATTCGTTGCTAGCTTTTCTCCCCCTAATTTCGCTAAATGCGCTGCGACTTTTTTCCCTCCTACTTTTCCTACTCCAGCTAAGGCCCCCTTTGCTATTCCCTTTGCTATGAAAGAGGACAGCCCTGATGTTGCAGCCATCTGTACCATAAATGATGTAGAGTGCAAGGTTCCATTAGCAATGTCTTGTGCCATCGAGGTCCTGTGCTCATATAGATTATCAGTCATATCATGAAACCTAATAGATAACCCTTCTGCTTCTGCTGTTAATCGTCCACCAGGATTATAATCCATCTGTTTAGCCACAGCGTCAAGTCCTAGGAATACTGTTGACTGTATAGTTTCGGGTAATCTTCTTCGAGTCTCCTTAAACCATTGTACAGTAGCATTCCTATCCCTGTCTTGCAGTGCGTTGTACCCTCTTTTGAGTTCATTTATCTCTGTTTGCGCTTTTGCAATATCAACATTATTGTCAAGCTCGTAAATCCTTTGACTTTCTTTGTCGAATGTTTTTTGCGCCTCTTCAACAATTTGCTCTCTTTGCCACGAAGGTTTATAGCTTGGGTCTTTTAATTTTTCTTTTTCATCTTCAAGGATAATACGTGCCCCTTGAAGATTTCTTCCAGATATTTTATATAACTCTGAACTCTGATCTATCTTTTTTTGAAGAGCATTAATCTCGCCACCTATGCTTTTCTCAATCCCCTCGTATATTCTAGTTAGCTCCTTATCCTCTTTAACAAGTTGCCTACCAGATTCTGTGTTCACAAGAAAATCTGAAAGGATATCTGCTTCTTTATGAGCGTCTTGTTTACGAACGTGTTGATCTAAATAGTCCTTTGTCTGTCTTGTTGAGGTCGCTTCTTCGTTTCCTTTAGTGCCATATTTCTCTATTGGGGCTGGAGTGTAGAACCCCATAGGACTACCACCAGCTCCAATGTTTGAGTACCATGGTTTCTTTTCTCTCCTCTCAATTAATTCAGGGGCATTTTCATCTCTGAATAATTCTGGGTTTTCTTTA
>JAAZJF010000165.1 GCA_012800475.1 Gammaproteobacteria bacterium | reverse complement strand
TCGGTATGCCTAACGTTTTAGTTGGCTTGCAAGGCCGTCAGGTGATTGGTTGTAAGCAAGTACAAATTGAGGAAGACGGTAAGAAAATATTCGATCCGTTAACTGGTGTTCCAGTGACTCATGAAGCTTGTGATCAACTGGTCATTGAGCCAAATACAGGCTCGCTAAGTGAAGCGGAGTTTGACGAGAAAATTAAAAATCTTGTTACTTTCCTCGAATACTCAGCAAACCCTGTTAAGCTCAAGAGCCAGCGCATCGGAACATATGTATTGTTGTTCCTTGCATTCTTCTTTGTATTCGCCTACTTCTTGAAGCGTGAGTACTGGAAAGATGTGCATTAACAGTCAAAAGTTCGATGACTGAGTGACGCACGCGCCCTAATGGGCGCGTGCGTTTTTCTGCTTTATGTATATTTAATAGTGAAGGAGGGAAGCAATGTCTGCCCCCAATAAGTTGGGCTGTTATTCCGATCCAAATTGCCAGTACTCACATCGTGTGCGTTTGGTATTAGCGGAGAAGGCAGTAACTGCTGAAATCATGGATGTAACAAATGGCGAATGTCCAGAGTACTTAGCTGAGGTCAATCCTTATGCAACAGTGCCAACGCTGGTTGATCGCGATTTAGCATTGTACGATTCAACGGTCATTCTTGAATATTTAGATGAGCGCTACCCGCACCCCCCATTGCTACCGGTGTATCCAGTGGCGCGTGCGAATACACGTATGCTGTCATATCGTGTGCAGCGTGACTGGTGTGCACAGGCTGATTTAATTCTCGATAAGAAAACTAAAGAAACTGCACGCACCAAAGCGCGTAAAGAGCTGCGTGAAAGCCTCACGGGTGTTGCACCTGTGTTTGCTAGTATGAAGTTCTTTATGAGCGACGAGCTCAGTTTAGTGGATTGCTATTTGCTACCACTGTTGTGGCGTTTGCCAGCATTAGGTATTGAACTGCCTAAAACTGCACAGCCACTGATTGAGTATATGGAACGCAACTTTGCTCGCGATGCATTTCAGGCCAGCTTGTCTGAAGCAGAGCGCTTGATGCGTCCTTAAAAGGAGCTATGAGTTATGAACTCCAGTCGTCCTTATATACTGCGCGCGCTGCATGAATGGATTGTTGATAATGAGTGCACGCCTCACTTGTTGGTGGATATTAACCATCCTCAGGTTCAGGTGCCGCCAGGCTATGCGGCGGATGGGCGTATTGTGCTCAATACTGCACCGGCAGCAGTACGTTACTTTACTGTGGATAATGAAGCAGTCAGTTTTGAAGCTCTTTTTTCTGGTGCACCCTTTTCACTTTATGTGCCGATTAGCGCGATATTAGCTATTTATGCACGTGAGAATGGTCAAGGTATGTTTTTTGATGCCGAATCAGATGAACTGAGTGACGATAACGACGAGTATGCAGAGCAAGCTGATGAAGATCAGCCCAAGCCGACTGCGTTGCGTGCAGTGGATACTGAGACTGCAACAAAGACCACTGATTCTGATGATGAGCCACCACGGCCGCCATCACCTGGTCGCCCGAGTTTACGTGTGATCAAGTAAATGCGCGTGATCAATCAAGTAAAGCAGTTGTTATAGATTAGAGTACTGATTGCAGCTTTAATACTGTGCTGCAATCAGTATGATAATTGCTAGAAAAACCTAAGGCTTTCTGCGCAATGCAGGCTTAGTCTATATATTCAAACAAGCGCACAATCTTCTGTACACCATTCACTTCTTGTACGACTGCGGTAGCTCGACTGGCTTCTGCACGAGTGATAATGCCCAGTAAGTACACCACACCATTCTCGGTCATAACTTTGACCTTTGATGCAGGCACATCATTGTAAGACAGCATGCGCGTCTTCACATTGGCGGTGAGCAAAGCATCATTGCTGCGCACGATGCCTTTGGTGGGTGAGCCGATTTGTAATTCGTTATGCACTTTTTTTACGTTGGCAACCGATTGCGCGGCTTTTCCGGCGATCTCTTTCAGCTCCTCGCGTGGAGTTTGGCCAGTCACGAGTACGATGCCGTTGTAGCTGATCACCATGATGCGTGATGTGGTAGTAGATAGATCAATGTGCGCAGCTTTAATAGCGCGTACAACCTCAGGGCCGATAAATTGGTCATCGATACTGTTACCAAGGCTGCGCGGACCGCAGGCGCTGATCAGCATGCCCAGTAAGGCGAGAGTTAGAATTCTACGAATCATTCTTCACTCCCAAATAATTGATGGTCAATTAAATCGCATAGACTGTGAATCACCAGTAAGTGAACTTCTTGAACACGTGCAGTGACGTTGGATGGTACACGGATCTCAACATCATCAGGCAGCAGCAGCGGGGCGATTTGACCGCCATCGCGACCGGTGAGCGCAACAACGTGCATATTGCGATCATGTGCAGCATGAATGGCTTGTACAACGTTCGCTGAGTTACCACTGGTTGAGATGGCCAGCAGCACATCACCTTCTTGACCTAAGGCACGGATTTGCTTAGAAAACACTTCTTCATAGCTGTAGTCATTGGCGATAGAGGTAATGGTTGAGCTGTCAGTGGTGAGAGCGATAGCGGGTAGGCTTGGGCGCTCACGCTCAAAACGATTGAGCATTTCTGATGAGAAATGTTGTGCATCACCCGCTGAACCACCGTTGCCACAGGCTAGCAGCTTGCCTTCGTTTAACAGTGAACTCACCATCATCAGGCTGGCATTTTCAATAGCTG
>JAAZJF010000164.1 GCA_012800475.1 Gammaproteobacteria bacterium | reverse complement strand
GTGATGGATCAAGGGCGGATTGTGGAAGTGGGCAATCACCACGAGCTGCTAGCGAAAAATGGCGTGTATGCGCGCTTATGGAATCGTCAGTCGGGTGGCTTTTTGGGTGGCGAGTAAAAGAGCCAATGTGTTTTTTATCAAGTCTAGCTCAATGGTTTTAGGGTCTGCAGAATGAATTTAACGGTGTTATTGGCGTATGTTTTAGCGATTGTTTTATTGATCGGTACGCCTGGGCCCATTGTGGCTTTAGTGATGAATGCTGCCTCGCGGCATGGCTTTAAATATGCGTTGATCACCGTGCTCGGCAGCAATCTAGCTTCACTGGTGTTGCTGGCCTGCGCTGCGCTGATTATTTCTGGGGTGATTGCCTTAGATGCGCAGAGCCTACGCTGGATTAGTTTGCTGGGCTGTGGCTTTATTGCTTGGATCGCTGTGCAGGGTTTGCGTGCAGAGTTAGCTCAAAAGCCTGCACTGCAGTCTGCACCGTTGATGCCGGTCAAAGGCCGCTCGGGATTCTTGAATGGCTTTTTTCTTGGCGTCTCGAACCCTAAAGACATCATCTTTTTTGTTGCATTTTTCCCGCAGTTTATCCATGTCACTGCGGATCTGAAGCTGAGTTTAGTGGTGTTGGCGCTGGTGTGGATGGTGGCGGACTTTGTTATTTTGCTAAGTTATGCGTGGTTGCTGCGCGGTAGCTTTTTTCAACAGCATCAGCGCACAATCTCACTGTTATCCTCAGCGTTTTTATTACTTATCGCTATTTTGGGCGCGGCTTATACCTTGAGTGATGTTTAGGCTGGCGAGATATCCCAGAATACGTTTGCCTACCGGCGCACTGAATGATGCTGCCTGTGGTCGCTGTTATGCTGGCGTAGACCTGTTCTAGCTCAATGCACGAGCACTCGCTGTCAGCGTACAATAAGTGCTCTATTAAAGTAGTGCTGCACTGGGCCGATAGAGTGAGTGCTACCCGTTAACTGAGCCGATCTTGAGGTATCAGTTGTATGATCACCGGTGTTAATTAACATACATATCTAGGTTTTATCGTGCTGCAGCACAGTGTTATTTGCATGTTTAAATCTGCTGTATTGAAAACAAATTTAATGTTGGCGCGGGCGTTTGGCAGCAGCCATGTGTTGCGCCAGTTGCGCCAGTTGCGTTACAGCGTTATCAGGTCATAGGTTTGCAGGGTGTTAGGTTTTATCGAACACATTCGATAAGGTTTAGAGAAGTCATAGGTTATTTGTGTGCACATATATTGAAGGCGACTGTTATGAAAAGTAATCGATCTGTAACTCAACGTGAACAAGTCTTCTCACCCGATGTGAAACTCATTTCGGGGACTGATTTGCAGGGCGTTATTACCCACTGTAATGATGGTTTTGAAAAGATCAGTGGTTTTTCTCGTGAGGAGTTGGTGGGCCAGCACCACAATATTGTACGCCACCCCGATATGCCTAAAGAAGCCTTTGAGGTGATGTGGCAGCACCTTAAAGCAGGACGTCCATGGATGGGCATGGTGAAAAACCGCTGTAAAAATGGTGATTTTTATTGGGTCAGTGCTTATGTCACGCCGATCACGGAAAATGGCCAAGTCGTGGGATATGAGTCGGTGCGTTCGTGCCCTGAGCGTATTGATGTGGAGCGCGCAGAAAAGGCCTATGCACGCATTCGCAATAAAAGTTTTCAAGTACAAATACCGCGTTCGATCAAGCAAGTATTACTGGCTGTAGCTTTATTGATTCCAGCGGCGATTTTAGGCTACAGCCTGTCACCCATGATCAGTGCGCTGTGGCTGGCTGCAGCTTTAGTGGTCTTTGGTGCTGTATTGAATTATCAGCATAAACAGGATTTAAACGCGATCAGCCACGAGCTAAAAGGTGTTTTTATGCACCCATTGGCTGTCACTACTTACACCAATCAATGCGGTACGGCCGGTAATATTACGGTGGGTGTGATGAGCTTGCGTGCGCACTTAGATACCGTACTGACGCGTATTGAAGATGCATCGCGCCATGTGACTGAAGAATCACGTCGCGGCTTAGCGTTGACTGAAACGGCGCGTGGCGAGATTATCAACCAAACGCAACAAACTGAACTGGTTGCTACAGCGATGCAAGAAATGTCGTTGGCCATTCATGAGATTTCGGAAAACGTACAGAAAACCGCAGGGCAGGCTGATCACTCCAGTGACTTGGCCAACCAAGGTGTGGAAATTGCGCATATTACTCGTACCTCAATCGAGCAATTGCGCGGCACAGTGTCGGATATTGGTCAGGCAGTTAAACAACTGGCGCAACAAACTGATGCGATTGCGCGTGCAGCCGCTTCCATTGAAACCATTTCGGATCAAACCAACTTATTAGCCCTCAACGCTGCAATTGAAGCGGCACGTGCCGGTGAGCATGGTCGTGGCTTCTCGGTGGTGGCTGATGAAGTGCGTTTGCTGGCCTCCAATACGCGTGACTCAGCTAAGAATATTGGTCACATTGTTGAGAGCCTCAGTGCGCAAGCGGCGACCTCGGTACTGGTAGCTGAAGAAGGTGCTGCTGATGCAGAGCTGGGTTTACAGCGTGTGGTTGAGTCAGAAAGCATGCTGCTGGGTATTGTAGAAGCGGTCAGTAAGATTTCTGCCATGTCTGAGCAAATGGCCACTGCGGTTGAAGAACAAGCCATGGTGTCGCAAGAAGTGAACCGCCAAGTTGCGGAGATTTCTAATCTGGCTAATCGCAGCTTGGAACGCACACAAGACAGTGCAGAAAGCATTCGCAGCTCGCAGCGCGTGTCTGAACAACTGCATGAGTTGGTCAATCGTTTTAGAGCTTAAAACGCCGTCATCGCCCGCTGTGCAACCTCTCGATGCACAGCGGATTATCAGGTTATTGCTAGGTGCGAACTTAGCGTAATTACTTATAGCTAATTGATCTTAAAACGCACTTATTACTGTTGCTATCCCTGCTTTATAGCCCTAAAGTGCGCG
>JAAZJF010000163.1 GCA_012800475.1 Gammaproteobacteria bacterium | reverse complement strand
GTGGTACGTCACGGTTACGCCAGCTTGCTGCAGGCGTGTCTGCCTGAGGTGCAAGTTGAGCATGCCAGCAGTGGCGAAGAAGCGTTGCAGTGTATGCCCAGTGTCAATCCGCATTTGCTGATTATGGATATTGGTTTGCCGGGTATCAGTGGTTTAGAAACCTGTCGACGTTTGCGCCAACGCTTACCGCAGTTGCCGGTGTTGTTTTTTAGCATGCACGATGAATTAACATTGGTGCGTCAAGCACTGGATGCCGGTGCAGCGGGCTATATCAGTAAAAGTGCCGCGCCTGATGTGTTGCTTGAAGCGGTGCGGCGCACCTTGGCAGGGCAGATGTATATCGAGCAAGGCATTGCCACACAAATGGCCTGCCATACCTATGTGCCTGGAGCGATCGATCCGCGACTGCACAGTATGACGCCACGGGAAATGGAGGTTTTTGTGATGCTCTCGCGGGGCTTAGCCACGCAGCATATCGCCGAAAAGCTGTCCATCAGTCGTAAAACCGTGTCCAATTATATGACCTTGCTTAAGCAAAAGTTGCAGGTCAGCTCCCATGTTGAATTGGTGCACTTGGCCATTGATACGGGTGTGTTGCGTATTGGCGATGCCAGCTAATAGCCGGAGGATTGGCCGCTATTAGCTGTGCAAGGTGAGGCGTTGATTGAGGTGGCTTACCAGTCGAGCGGACATGCGGTACAGCCTTCCATAAAGGTGCCAAGAAAGGTTGCGTAGTGACGGCGTGCGCCGCTCATATCAGCCTTGGCCATATTGGCTTCGCTAAATTTTGACTCCTGCATATTGGCATCAATAAAAGTGGATTTGCGCAGATCACTTTTGGTGAACCAAGCCATTTCTAAGTTGGCTGCATTAAAATTAGCTTGGGTTAATTTAGCACCCGACAAACGAGCAAACTCTAAGTTAGCGCCGCTAAAATCAGTGTTCTTGCCGTGACTGCCCTGTGCCATCATCGCCCAACCGGTGATAGCGACTAACTTAGCCTTATCCAGATTCGCGCCGCGTAAGCTGGCTTGCTGCAAGCTGGCGCGGGTGAGGTTGGCACCGGTGAGGTTGGCTTGATTTAAAGTGGCTAAATCCAGTTGCGTATGGCGCAAGTTAGCGCCGGATAAGTTAGCACCATCGAAGTTGATTTTACGCAAATTCATATTGCTTAGATCAGCATTGCGTAAATCCATGCCTGCACAGTTGCTGGAAGGTTCGAGTTTACAGCCGTTAATCGTGGGCACATCGTCGTTGGCCCAGACCGTAGTGCTAAGCACCAAGGCGAGTGCGGATAAAAGGTGGCGTTGCATACACAGTACCTCAGGAAAACCGCTGCCATGCAGGCATGACAGCGGTGAGTGTTAAGCGAATAAACGCAAGACTCTTACTTGTTATCCCACTCTGGCAATTTGAACACCCAGAATGAACCGCCCTGTGCCACAGGTTTGGTCAATTCTGCCATGTCGCCGCCCCACAGTGGTACTGCGCCGCCGTAACCTGAAGTTACGCCGATGTACTGCTGACCATCCATTTCCCATGTGACGGGTGGTGAAATCACGCCACTACCGGTCTGGAATTTCCACAGCTCTTTACCTGTTTTAGCGTTAAAGGCTTTGAAATAACCATCACTGGTACCGGTAAACACAAGGTTACCTTTAGTAGCTAACACGCCAGCCCACAGTGGTAATTTCTCTTTATGCTCCCACGCCACTTTACCGGTGGTCGGATCCATCGCACGTAAGATACCGACGTGGTCATCAAACAGACGCTTGATACGGAAGCCTTGACCTAAGTACGCCGAGCCTTTTTTGTAGGAGACTTCTTCAGTCCAGTAGTCTTCTTTCCAGTGGTTAGCCGGTACATAGAACAAGCCTGTATCTTGACTGTAAGCCATAGGGTTCCAGTTTTTACCACCTAAGAACGGCGGTGAAACTTCGACTGACTTACCACGTTTCTCACCGGGCTCAGGCTTAGCAGGGCGCTGTCCTTCGTTTTCAACCGGACGACCTGTTTTCAAGTCAATGTGCGAGGCCCAAGTGATGCCATCAACAAAGGGGAAAGCGTTTTTCAGCTTGCCGTTTTCACGATCCACGACATAGAAGAAACCGTTACGGTCAGCGTGGGCTGTGGCTTTGGTCTTCTTACCGTTTTTGTCTTTGTGATCAAACAGCACGAGCTCGTTGTTGCCTGAGAAGTCCCACGCATCGTTAGGTGTGTGCTGGTAGAACCATTTCACTTCACCGGTCGTCGCATCAACGCCTAACTGACCAGAGGTGTAGAGGCTGTCGAAATCTTTAGGATCGCCGCCATCGGCGGTGCGCTCCCAACCATTCCAAGGCGCTGGGTTACCGGCACCAATGATAATGGTGTTGGTTTCTTCGTCAAAGCTTGCGCTCTGCCACGGTGCACCACCACCTTGACTCCAGGCTTCTTTTTTACCCGTTGGGTGATTTGGATCATCGGGCCATGACGGCGCTTTAATATCACCGGTTG
>JAAZJF010000162.1 GCA_012800475.1 Gammaproteobacteria bacterium | reverse complement strand
TCGACTCTGCGCGTCATCTGGAAAAACTAAATTAGCGCTCTAACAAAATCCGCAGCATTCTACGCAACGGCTCTGCAGCACCCCATAACAACTGGTCACCGACAGTAAATGCACCCAGATAATGCGACCCCATATTGAGTTTACGCACGCGACCCACAGGAATGTTCATCGTTCCGGTGACGGCTGTTGGCGTTAACTCATGCATGGTGGTTTCGCGATCATTTTCAATCAAGCGCACCCAGGGGTTGTGCTGGCTGATCATATTCTCAATATCCGCCAATGGCACATCTTTATTGAGCTTAATGGTCAAGGCCTGACTGTGGCAACGCATGGAACCCACACGCACACACAAACCATCGACAGGAATCGGGTTTTTAAAGCGGCCCAGCACCTTGTTGGTTTCAGCTTGCGCCTTCCACTCTTCACGGCTTTGTCCGTTAGGCAATGCACTATCAATCCAAGGGATCAAACTGCCAGCCAATGGCACACCAAAGTGGTCGACGGGGCACTGATCGCCGCGCTGATATTCAGCCACTTTACGATCAATGTCTAAAATTGCGCTGGCAGGATCTTGCAGCTCAGTAGCGACAGAGTCATGAATACCGCCCATTTGACGAATCAGTTCACGCATATTTTGCGCACCTGAGCCGCTGGCAGCTTGGTAGGTCATGGCGCTCATCCACTCCACCACACCGGCTTCAAACAGACCACCCAGCCCCATCAGCATTAAGCTGACAGTGCAGTTACCACCGACATAATCTTTAATGCCTGTATCTAAAGCATGGTCAATGCCTTTACGGTTGACCGGATCAAGCACAATCACAGCATGGTCTTTCATGCGCAGGGTTGAAGCTGCGTCAATCCAATAACCATCCCAACCTGCTTCACGCAGCTTAGGATAAACCGCATCGGTGTAGTCGCCACCTTGGCAGGTCAAGATCACATCCAGCGCCTTGAGCTCATTAATATCATAAGCATCCTTAAGCGTTGGAGTGTCTTTACCAATTGCAGGACCCTGTCCACCCACGTTGGACGTGGTAAAGAACACGGGCTCAATTAAATCGAAATCCTGTTCTTCGAGCATGCGCTGCATCAGGACTGAGCCCACCATGCCGCGCCAACCTACTAGACCTACACGTTTCATTACGACTACACCTATTGTTAGTTAATGATCCATCTTAGCCTTGCACAATGAAGGCTGAGATGGATAGATCGAATTCAACGATCTTACAGTTTTGCCAGCGCTGCGACTACCGCAGCACCCATTTGGGCTGTACCGACTTTTTGCATGCCTTCTGAGAAAATATCACCGGTGCGCAAACCTTGATCCAAGACTTCGCTAACGGCTTTCTCAATGGCTTCGGCGGCAGCCAATTCATTGAAGCTGTAACGCAGCATCATAGATACTGACAAAATGGTTGCCAAAGGGTTAGCCAGATCTTGCCCTGCAATGTCTGGTGCAGAACCGTGACATGGCTCATACATACCTTTGTTATTGGCATCCAATGAAGCCGACGGCAGCATACCAATGGAGCCGGTCAACATTGAAGCTTGATCCGATAGAATATCGCCAAACATATTTTCCGTCACAATCACGTCAAACTGCTTGGGCGCACGCACCAATTGCATGGAAGCGTTATCCACGTATAAGTGGCTCAGCTCAACATCAGGGTAATCTTTAGCCACTTCGATCACCACTTCACGCCATAAGCGACTGGATTCCAGCACGTTCGCTTTATCCACTGAGCAGACTTTTTTGCCACGTAAACGTGCCATATCAAAGCCCACTTTAGCAATACGACGAATCTCACTTTCTTTGTACGGCAGTGTGTCGTAAGCCATACGCTCGCCGTTCTCAAGCGTCACTGTCTCGCGCGGACTACCAAAGTAAATACCACCGGTGAGCTCACGCACAATCAAAATATCCAGACCCGATACCACTTCAGGCTTGAGCGTTGAAGCTTCAGCCAACTGCGGGTACAAAATTGCTGGGCGTAAATTACCAAACAAACCCAGTTCCGAACGCATTTTTAACAAACCGCGCTCAGGACGAATCGCACGATCAAGGTTATCCCACTGCGGACCACCCACAGCACCCAACAAAATTGCATCCACTTCGCGCGCCAGCGCTAAGGTTGAGTCAGCCAAAGGTACGCCGTGCTTATCAATTGCCGCACCGCCTAACTCACCTTCAACCAATTCAAAGCCTAACTTAAACTTCTCATTGGCCAGCTCTAATACGTTAACCGCTTGTTGCATGATTTCTGGACCGATGCCATCACCGGGTAATACTAAAATCTTTTTAGACATGTCAAATACTCAGCGCCGTTGTAACCGTACAGCAGCGCATTTAGTTAAATTAAAGGGCGTCAAACAACCATGGGTTGGTTTTTTTGTAACCCGCTTCAAACTCACGAATCAGCTCAGCGTCTTGCAACGTCAGACCAATATCATCTAAACCATTGAGCAAGCAGTGCTTACGGAAGGCATCCACTTCAAAGTTGTACTGCACGCCATCCGGACGGGTCACCGTTTGCGCCGCTAAATCGACGGTCAACTGATAACCTTCCTGCGCCTCAGCTTGGGCAAACAGCTCATTGACTTCAGCAGCGGTTAAAATAATCGGCAGCAAACCGTTTTTAAAGCTGTTGTTGTAGAAGATATCAGCAAAGCTTGGCGCGATAATCGCACGAAAACCATATTCTTCTAACGCCCAAGGCGCGTGCTCGCGACTGGAACCGCAACCAAAGTTTTCTTGCGCCAGCAATACGCTAGCACCTTGGTAGCGTGGCTGATTCAATACAAACTCAGTATTAATAGGACGCTTGCTACTGTCTTGGTCTGGCTGACCTTCATCCAAATAGCGCCACTCATCAAACAGGTTAGGACCAAAACCTGTGCGCTTAATGGATTTCAAAAACTGCTTCGGAATAATCTGGTCGGTATCAACGTTAGCGCGATCCAACGGAGCCACTAAACCTTGATGTTGAGTAAAGGCTTTCATGCTGATGCTCCTTCATTCATTAATTCACGCACATCGACAAAGTGACCTTTGACTGCAGCGGCAGCGGCCATCGCCGGGCTGACCAAGTGCGTACGTCCGCCATTACCCTGACGGCCTTCAAAGTTACGGTTAGAGGTTGAAGCACAATGCTCACCGCTGCCTAATTTATCGGGATTCATGGCTAAACACATCGAGCAGCCGGGCTCGCGCCACTCAAAACCGGCTTCGATAAAGATCTTATCCAAACCTTCTTTTTCTGCCTGGGCTTTCACTAAACCTGAACCTGGCACCACTAAAGCCTGAATCACATTAGCAGCGACTTTGCGGCCTTTGGCGACATCTGCCGCAGCGCGTAAATCTTCAATACGTGAGTTGGTGCACGAACCAATAAACACGCGATCAACTTTAATATCGGTAATGGCTTGGTTGGCGGTTAAGCCCATATATTTCAGTGCACGAGTAATGGAGTCGCGCTTGGTTGGATCAGACTCTTGTGCAGGGTCTGGCACATTAGCATCCACCGGCAGTACCATTTCTGGCGAGGTACCCCAGCTCACTTGCGGGATAATATCTTCAGCACGCATCTCAACGATGGTGTCAAAGTGTGCATCGTCATCCGAGACTAAATCTTGCCATGCAGCGACTGCTGCATTCCAATC
>JAAZJF010000161.1 GCA_012800475.1 Gammaproteobacteria bacterium | reverse complement strand
TAAAGTGATTGCACCTTGGCGTGAGTGGGATTTGCTGTCGCGTGAAAAGCTGATGGATTACGCAGCCAAGCACAATATTGAAATTGAGCGTCACGGTAATAAAAAATCACCGTACTCAATGGATGCCAACTTGTTGCATATCTCTTATGAAGGCGGCGTGCTAGAAGACACTTGGGCCGAGCATGAAGAAGACATGTGGCGCTGGACCAATTCACCAGAAAACGCACCCGATGCTGCGCAGTACATTGAGCTGACTTACCGTCAAGGTGATATCACCGCCATTGATGGCGTGGATATGTCTCCGGCTACCGTATTGGCTGAATTAAACCGCATTGGTGGCATTCACGGTATTGGCCGTGTGGATATTGTAGAAAACCGTTATGTGGGCATGAAAGCTCGCGGTTGCTACGAAACACCCGGCGGCACCATTATGCTCAAAGCACACCGTGCCATTGAGTCTATTACCCTTGATCGTGAAGTCGCGCACCTTAAAGACAGCATGATGCCTAAGTACGCTGAGTTGATTTACAACGGCTACTGGTGGAGCCCTGAGCGTGCCATGATGCAAACGATGATTGATGCATCGCAAGCCAACGTCAATGGCGTGGTGCGTTTGAAACTGTATAAAGGCAATATCACTTTAATTGGTCGCAAATCGGACGATTCTTTGTTTGATGCTGCTATTGCAACCTTTGAAGATGATGCTGGCGCTTACGATCAAGCGGATGCGGCAGGCTTTATTAAGCTCAACGCATTGCGTTTACGTATTGCTGCTTCAAAAGGCCGTAACTTGCTGTAAGTTGTGTTGATATACAACTGATGCACGCTCAAGAAGCCACCCTCTGCGGTGGCTTTTTTTATGCTTTTTACATGACTTGGTCATGGTGTGGGACTTGTTGTGGCAAGAGTATTCACAAGGCGTTATAGTGATTATCAGTCAGCGCATGCCCGCATCAATATCATGTAGCTGATTTTTAAGTTATGTAGATCGAACACACGCCTAAACCAGAGGAAATACAATGACTCAGATAGATATTGGTATCAATAAAGAAAACAGAGCACAGATTTCGGACGGATTGAAACGACTGTTAGCTGATTCTTACACGCTCTATTTACAAACCCATAATTTCCATTGGAACGTCACTGGTTTGCAATTTCGTGAGCTGCACTTAATGTTTGAAGAGCAGTACACTGAGCTTGCTGTAGCGGTGGACGATATTGCTGAACGTATTCGTACTTTGGATGTACCCGCACCGGGTACCTATAAAGAATTTGCTAAGTTGAGCTCCATTGAAGAAGTGGATGGTGTTCCCGAAGCTCAGCAGATGGTTAAAATTTTAACCCGAGGTCATGAGCAAGTCATTAAGACCGCACGTGAAGTGCTGAAAACTGCGCAAGCTGCAGACGATGAGTCCACCGCGTCCTTGGTGTCAGACCGTATGCGTGTGCATGAAAAAACCGCTTGGATGCTGCGAGCGACGCAAAAAGCTTAAGTGGTATAGCGTCTGTAAACTGTGCCCTAAAGTGCAGTTTACAGGCGCACATCAGTCCCCGCTATCGAGTGGTTCTACCCCAGGCTGACGCAAGTGCATCTTTGCATCGGGTAGCATATAATTCGAGTAACCATACATATTCAATCTATCGGCATCAATAAGGCTTAGCGCTTGCATAAGAGCGTGTTTATAAGCTGTTAATGACTGCGAAGCATAGTAAAATACTCTATTAAACTGACATGCTTGAGGTAAGGGCATGCAGTGCTCTATATAAGGTTTAAAGAGGATCTTTGGATGAGACTTTTACATACAATGTTGCGTGTGGGTGATTTGGACGCTTCGATTGCTTTTTATACTGACGTGTTAGGCATGCAGTTATTGCGTCGTCGTGATTATCCAGAAGGTCAATTTACCTTGGCGTTTGTCGGTTATGGCGATGAAGCCAGCAACAGTGTAATTGAGTTAACCCATAACTGGGATGTGAAAAAATACGATTTAGGTGATGGCTACGGTCACATCGCCTTAGAAGTTGAAGATGTGTACCAGGCTTGCGCTGATATCCGTGCGCGTGGTGGTAAAATTACCCGTGAACCGGGTCCAATGCAGCATGGTTCAAGTATTTTAGCTTTCGTCGAAGATCCAGACGGTTATAAAATAGAGCTGTTGTCGCCCAAACGCGCCGACTAAAAAGTACTCTGCTGTAGTGTTGCCGTGCTCAATACCAGCACTACAGCCTGCGATAGAGGACATCGCTAGGTTATCCTGTATGCCTGTGCGTAATAACAGCCTAACTGAT
>JAAZJF010000023.1 GCA_012800475.1 Gammaproteobacteria bacterium | reverse complement strand
AGGCAACGTGATTTTCAGCATCCACTGTTGCAAAAAACCGCTGTACTGCATGCACAAACACAGCCTGATTTAGCTGAGCCAGAAGAATTTCGCCAGGTGAGTTTGTATCAATCTATTCAGTCGCTTGCTTGACATCCTCCCCGACCTAAAGAGGCTGTCGCGCCAAACTGATAAGATTTAAACTGAGTTCACTGAGTCGAACTGTACTTAAAGCCACACCTGTTTAATGGGCCTAACAGACTCATTGTTCAAAATTTAAGGATGCTTTTTGAAAATGAAAACAGCTATTATTGATGATTCGCAAACGGATCTGCAGTATATTTTTAATGCTTTAAAAAACACCAAAATCCCTGCACTTAAACGTTTAGACATTGATTACTTTGCATCATCCGAGCCGCTCATGGGTCAATTGGATCAGTACCAATTATTTATTTTAGATTGGTTTATTGATCAGCGCACCGGGCTTGATTTGCTCAATGCCATTCGCACGCAATGCACTCATGAGCCAGCTGTGATTATGCTGACCTCCAATAATAATGTAGAAGATATCAGCACTGCCCTTCTTGCTGGAGCAGATGATTATTTAGTCAAACCCTATCGAGAAATTGAGCTGTGTGCACGTGTTTTTAACCTGATGCGGCGCAAGGAAGGCTCAACCTCAGCACTGACTGAAAAAAACTTAACCATTCAAAATTTCACCTTTGATGATAAGTCCCTCATCATTACCCATGATGGCATCGAGAAAAAACTACCTCTACGTGAGTATGAGATTGCCAAGTTTTTATTTTTACACCTCGGTGAGCCTATTTCACGCGAGATGCTCTATAAAAAATTCTGGAAAAAAGAAGAAAAATACTCATCACGCTCACTCGATACCCATATCTACCGCATTCGTAACCAGCTCAAATTAACCGCTGAAAACAAGTGGCAGCTGCATACCATTTATGGCTATGGCTATCGATTAGAGCCTGTGGATAAAATCAGCTTCAAACTTTAACGTGTCTGAGCATCCAGTGCTGAAAACTTAAAGATAAAGACCGCACCTTGCCCGTCTAAGTCTTGACTGTGCAAGGTGGCGTGATGGGATTTGACCACAGAGTGGACCAACTCTAAGCCTAAACCATAACTTGTATATGCCAGCCCAGCCGGGCGCTGTGCTGCAACATTGTTCATATTGTTGAGCCCAGGCCCATTATCAGCAATGCTTAAGACAATCTGTGCACCTGAGCGATATACGTGGATTGTCACCGTAGCGCCGGCACCGGCATATTTGATTGAGTTTTCTAAAACATTCGTAATCGCCCGCAACAGCATTTTAGTGTCGCCTTGTATCTCGCCTAACTCATCAGCATCCCTATTAAACACCACCTCAATATGCTGAGCGACGAACTGTGGCCACAGATAATCCAGCGCATCCTGTACGATCGCAGCCAGCAAGACAGGCTCAAACTGTACAGATTCAGCTTCACTGCGGCTCAACACCAGTAAGTCATCGAGTAGATTTAAACTCTGCTGAACCAACTGCTCCAGCATGCGATAAAACTCTGCTTCAGGCAGTGCTGTTGTAGGATGATCTTGCGCACGTATGAGCGCCATCATGGATGCGTGTGGGCTGCGTAAATCATGTGATAAGTAGGTTTTTAACATGCTTTTTTGGTGTTCAATTTTCTGTGCCGATACAAGCATATCCTCTAGCACATTGAGTTCAAATTGAAACCGATCCTGGATCATTGAGCGCTGCCCATATAGCGCACTATTCACCCCTGTAGCATGGCGTGACGGCTTAAAATAATTGACTGAATGGCGACACCAAGCAATCACCGCTAACGATCGACGCCAATTCCACACCGCCCAAGCAGTGAAAAACACCACAATACTGCTCAATGGCGACCACCATATACCTGCATTAAGTAACACAATGGACGCCAACAACAACACCACAGAAAAAGCGATCGCAATATATAAGAGGTGTATTTTATAAGCTAAAAAAGCAAACAATAAAAAAACAAAAACAATAGATAATGCAATATAAAAACTTTTAGTCGAACCCACTTCAACAATAAAATTATCATGCAATATGTTATGTAATACTTGCGCATGTATATCAATAGCGTGATGTGCAGTAGTCAAAGGTGTTGCCACTCTATCGCCCAATGCCGCTGCTGTTACACCAATAAGTATTATTTTACCGTTAAAATCTTCTTGCTTATAATGACCTTGCACAACATCAATATAAGATACTTCTTTAAATCCTGTTCTATTTTTTGCCGAGTAATTAATTAACATATCATCATACAGTGTATCTTCAGAAAACCCTGTTTGATATGCAGCCCAATACGCTTGCAAGCTCAGCTGGGGGAAGAACACAGTTTCATGGCTGTGCATTAACTTTAAGCGACGAATCACTCCATCAGGATCAGGCTTAATATCAACGGTCGCTAGCAAGGTATTGGATGTCGAAAAATAAAAATCATGCATATTTTGTAAGACAGGCATCACAACAGGGAAAGTTGATTTCTCAATCGCTTCTTTAAGTCGTTGATCTGCTTGTTTATTTTTTTCGGCCTCAGTAAAAAAGATACTAAAGCCCAGCACCCGAGGCTGCGCATCCTGCAAAGTATAAATCAAATCAGCATGATGATTTCTTGACCAAGGCCAACGCCCTAACGCCCTGATACTTTTTTCATCAACAGTAATAAGCACAATATCGTTATCAACAACTTGGTCTTTCGCCACAATATTAACAAAACCATCGTAGATAAAATAACCATAACGGGGCCAGTTTGAGGTAGCGTAAGTTATTATAATAACTGCCAAAGCCGCAGATATAACCAGCCACTCATATAAAAATCTTTTAAATAATTTTTGCGTTAAGTTATGTGGATGCTTACTGTTTTTCAATGAGACTGACCTGACCTGCAGCCATATCTATAGGCTGATTACCTTCAAAAACACGCCAGTACCAAGTGATCGAAGGCAGATTTTTAATAAGCATTGTGCATACATTTTTTTCAGTTCGATCAATAGCAGGTATCAAAAAACGCTCGCTTTCAGCTAACTGCACACGCCACTGAGTATCACAATACGGAAAAGTAAACTCAACGCCTTGCGGCACAGATTGCACTAATACTTCATCGCCTTGCGATTGATAGCGCAAAGGATAACTCTCAATACCACTGGGTGACAGACTAGTGATGGACACATAATACATCCCCTGTACTGCGTGCTGTGCAGATATGGAAAAACTGGACTTTGAGCGAGTCAACTCATATACAGGCACGCTATAGTCAGCATCGTTGTATATTTTCACTTTATATGCCGCTACATCCCGCTGTACAAACTCAAAGTTTAAACCTTGCTGGTCACGACTGACCTTATAAATACGGGGTTGAGGAGCTATTTTTTCATGTGTGAGGTGCTGTGTTTGTGCATTAAACACAGCACCTTCACCTGGATTGATCTGTGCGAGCTGTTGCTGCTCTTGGGTCAACACCACTTGACCCGATAGCACCTCACTGAGCATGACACCATCAGCATGCTTCACACGAAAATGCGTTCCTCGCACACCGAGCGTTAGGTAGGGTGTGAGCACTTCGAGCTTATTGTAATCGGACTGTAGTGCTGGCACTTGAAACTCTGCTGCGCCCTGCTGTAATTCTAATTGAGGTGTTAATTGCGCCGATTGCGCTTGTGCAGCGCTATGAAATAACACCACTGAGTTGGGTGCTATTGCAACTTCGACTTGATTCATAAATTGTAGGTTTACAAAAGATTGTTCCAGCGCTTGAACCAGACTGCCTTGCTCGATTATAAACCCCTTGCGCAGCGGTTTTTTAGCTGTACCACTCAAGCTATAAGCTTGGCCTGTCACGCCAGTTACAATACCTGGGTAAAAACGCGCACTAATAAACTGCAACTCTTGGCCAGGCTGAAGAGCATATTCACTATCAATATTATTAGCCTGTTTAATCTGAGTATAATTGAGCGGATTGCCTAAATATTTTTTTGATAAGTCCCACAATGTGTCGCCTGCAATGACGGTATGGCTGTGCACAACCACACCCTCCTTGTGCTCTAAAGCAGATGCCAAAGCAATACTGTGCAGCGCTATATTTGACAACACAACCGATATAAAAATATAAATAAAACGCACGCCACACCCCATACTTTATATATAGTAGAAGCTTACCTTAGCAAGTTTCTATGCTGATACGAACACTTTGATCAGCATATATGAAAATAGGCTGACGCCCTATTATCAAAACATGTTAAATCAATAAAATAGATCTGGAGCTTAACAGCAAGACAAGCGTTGTTCACTCTGCGCAAAAGCCTAGACATAGCCTTTTACAACACAAAGCGGAAGGGCAATAAAATAAGAAATGAGGGTGCTATGCGCCCTGAATTTGTTCAATCAATACGGCAGCTATAGACTCAGCTGCCGTATTGATACGGTTAGCGCTATTACTGCGCTTGACGGGTGGCTTTAATTTCTAAAACAACTCGGCGGTTAGGCTGTAAGCAAGCAACCAATTCAGGTGTAATTTGCGTACTGGTGCCGCACTCAGCGACAGGTTCAAAAAAACCACGACCTTCAGTCACAATCACATCACGATCAATACCGTGACTGGCCAAATACTGCGCGACTGTGTTGGCGCGCGCCAAAGATAATCTGTGATTACTGGCTGCAGAACCAATACGGTCAGTGTGACCCGTCACTTTAATGCGCTCAATCTCCACATAGTGCTGCTTAATATCAGCCACTAATTTTTCTAAGCTGCGCACACCTGCGGGGGTTAGATCTTTATAAGCAGAACCTGCAAAGGCAAAGAGTGCATCACCCGATAGTTCAAACCGTTCTACAGACTGATCTGTCGCAATCACGGCAACAGGCGCTTGCGTACTGACTGTGGCACGCACAAGCGCTTCACAGGTTGGGTTTTCCCAGTGCTCAGCGACCATTAAGCTTTGACGAGTGGCTACCGTTTGCTCGTGAGAAATAGGCTGAGGCTTCACCTCAACCTTGGCGAACTGCACTTGATACTGACAGGTTATATATTCGTGGCTCTCTTGGCCGACTTTGAAGTTAAAAGCATAATTCCAGTTATTTTTAGGAATCAAGCCTTCATTAAAGTGCGGGTTACCTAAAATCAAACGCACCTGATCACGATCCAGACCCGGCTGAATACGCTCAAAGGCACTTGGCTCGATAAAAGCACCGGTTTTTAAATAGGTTGAACCGAGTTTAGGAAAACTTACTTCATCCTGCTGCGTACTATTGCTTGCACAAGCCACCAAAAAATAACTGCTAACAGCCAAAGCTAAGGCATGAATTTTTTTCATTAGATTCTCGTTATGGATATCAAGAGGAATAAACAGTAGTCAAGCGCTGCTCAGAATCACTGAGCAGCGCACACCTTTAGGATTACCAGTGCCAGCCTGCACCCACTGCAGCACCGGCGTTACCACGGCTGTCTGCTGAAGCATTGGCTTTGATCACGGTGCGGGCGTTATCCGACAGACGTGATACACCTAAAGCTAGAGCTGACTCACCACGGTAGGTTGAAGCACCTACAGTGACCATGCTTTTTCCTGGTAGCGTTGATTGCGGTAAGGTACCGGCCGCCATGGCCGCCGCAATACCTGCACGGGCATTGTTATCCACTTTATCAATGCGCTTATTGGCGGCATTAAAGTACTGATTCACCTTACTTCCAAGGGCATCAAGCTGGCTGACGTTCACCGCATCCGTCGGCGCGACACCGGCGGCAACGTTGGTGATTTGACGCTCGCCACCCACAGTACCCACGGATACGCTATTGGCACGATCCGCGACTGAACCTTGCCCCAGCGCTACGCTATTATTGGCGCTGGCCAAAGCGCTGTTGCCTAGAGCAGTGCTGTTGCTGGCAGT
>JAAZJF010000381.1 GCA_012800475.1 Gammaproteobacteria bacterium | reverse complement strand
TGCCCATTAGCAAAACTGGCTTGCTGCAAGTGATACAACGCATGGGTGGACCAGGCATGATTGTGTAAGCTCAAGGATTCCAGCAATACCTGTGCTTCAGGATGACGCTTTAAATCACGAAATACGCGCATGGCGTTGAGCTGCACATCGTAAGGCAGTTGAATATAGCCCTGCATCAGAGCATCGCGCCGCTCGGTACGCCCAAAGGTTTGCATAGCTGTTTTATGCAGCTCCACTGCATGCTCCCTATCCAGCAAACGCCCTGCAGAGGAGTCGACCAAATCGGTTTCAAACTCATCCACGCGGTGCAATGCCGGGCCATGACTGTAGTGTTTAAGCAACGTAATATAATTGGCCAAAGTATTACGGCTACGGCTACCCGTCTGCGTATCCTTCTGGGTCACCTGACTCCAATAACTGCCGCACACCAATACTAATCGCTGAAAATCCACCTGAAACACCCGCTCATTGAGCAGGTAACTCACATAATGATTCAGCCCGGTGCTCGCTCCTTTAAAGTGCGACACCATGCAAATGGTTAAATCAAGTGAATCCACTCGCAGGTACTCACGCACCTGATTTTCACGGTTGAGCTTGGAATCAAACATCACCACACGCAGCGGATTTTTGTCTTTAAACGGCCGGAACTCAAAGACTCGATGCAAATCCTGACCTTGGCGCTTATCAATTACCATCAGCCCCCGTTCTGGGGTGGAACTGCGTGTTTGAGCATCCAAATACAAGCCCAGTACTCGAAAAAAACGACCACTTAAGCCAATACTTAAAGAGTGATTTTCAGTATAGGCCGCCAACAAAACAGCTTGTAAATGCCGACAAAACTCACGGTTGTGATAACGATTATGCTTAATATCGCTTAGATAAGGCTGTAGCAGTTGCAACCAACGCTCATACACCCGCACAAATGCTGGCTCATTCACGGCAGGCGATAGCAGTAGCTGCTGCTCATCAAAGACTTCAATATTGACCTGCCGTATCTGACTTCGCAGTGTGCGTACGTTGACAAGTGACTGGGTTGCCGCAAGATCACGGCGACGCGTGTGGAAGCCTAAAATGCTGGCATAACGCTCTAAAAAAGGCCGACTGTATTGCCCGTTATAGGTGCTGGGAAAACCTGCAGTAGCAGAAAGCAAAGTCACTGTATTGCGCGTTTGATACAACATGCGCAATAGACTAATTTCCGGTAACTCCTTAATCAGCTCCATACGAAACTTGAGCAAAATCCAGCCCTTGACTTGCTCAGCCTTCATCATCACCTGATCGCGCGGCGACAAGGAAAACAGGGTTTTGGGCTGGAAGTAAGTGAAGAAATCATCAATAAACTGCGCATGATCACCTTGGCCAGCCAATAAGTATTTAGCCTCACCCTTGATCGCTTGCGCCTTACCAATAAAGCGCGATAACGGATTATTATGATTGGCCTGTTCTTGCTGGGATAGCATGTGTTGCACCCGACTGGGTTGCGCTAAAGTGGCAGACGCCGCTAGGACAGCCGTCACCGCTTGATACAACTCATAGAGGCTAAAATTATTATCGTCTGCGTCATCAGCTGCCACATACATTTCGGTATACGAATAGCGGCCATGGCTGCGTAAACGAATACGACGCAAATCATCTTCACGATAAAAGCGCTGAATCTGATGACTAAACACATTGCCAATCAGCGCAATCACCTGCTCACTATTACGCCCATCCACCACCACATCCAGCAAGGTGTTTTGAAACAATTGAGTCAACTGTTTGAGCTCAAAGTCAGCCCTTAAATCACACTTGGCTAAGGCCTTTTTAATCTCATTGATATAGTCCTTAAGCGCTTCATAATTCGGTGCACGCGGGTCATCCGCACACTCATCCACAAACTCGATCACCCGATGCAAGGTGGCTAATAATGAAGGTAATTGCACATCATCACTGAGCAGTATTTTAGTGACGTTTTGTTGAAAGATCGCATAAGCATCATGTTCTTCATCCAGCACCAACGTAAAACGAATATCGCGCAAAGCAACGGGTGAATCTGCATCATGCACAAAATACTGCGTTTTTAACGCGTCTATACGCTCCCCGTCGGGTAACTGCGCCAGCTCTCCCAGCGGGTTGTCTGGCAAGACTTTTTTCTGCCCTAATAGGCAATCCAAAGGACGCGTGTAGTGTACAAAATGCCCATCTTTACTTTGGCGCAGCAGAGTTACGCTGCCATCAAACTTCTTCGTGGTGGCCAGTAAAATACAACGCTGATACAAGGCAACTTGAAAAGGGAAAAGATGCTGCAACATACTGACAGCCAGTTGCGCCTTGCCCTGAAGATCCTGCTCTGCGGCAGTAATCAGCGCCTCTACCTCTGTGTTTAACCCATTGAGCAGCTCGACACACGCCACTTGTAAACGGCGCACCAGAGTAAAGTTGCTTTTATCGAGTTGATCTTGCAGCAATTGCTGTTCATCTATAAAACCTGCATCCGCTTCCTCATATAAGCGTCTCT
>JAAZJF010000160.1 GCA_012800475.1 Gammaproteobacteria bacterium | reverse complement strand
GTGGAAGAACTGCTTAAAGTGCTCAATATTGCTACTGGTCGCATCTTCAAAGCTGGTGATATTCTTGCGCTCAGTAAAGTAAATACCAAACATCCCACCCGCTTGTGTGGTGGTGAAAGGAATACCCGCTGCATCAGCGCGCTCTTGTAAACCTTTGAGTAAGCGTGCAGTGTAATCCGTTAACTCATCGTGGAAACCAGGACGGTTGATCAGTTTCAGCGTAGTTAAACCCGCCGCCATTGCTAAAGGGTTACCCGATAAAGTACCGGCTTGGTACACCGGACCTAAAGGCGCAATGTGCGACATGATTTTCTTGTTGCCACCAAAGCAACCCACTGGCATACCACCACCGATAATTTTACCGAAGGTGGATAGGTCTGGTGTGACGCCGTATAAAGCTTGCGCACCGCCTAAAGCCACACGGAAACCGGTCATCACTTCATCAAAAATCAACACTACACCGTGCTTGTCACACTGCTCGCGCAGACCTTCAAGAAAGCCTGGCACAGGTGGTACACAGTTCATATTACCGGCAACGGGTTCAACGATAATGCAAGCGATATCACTGCCATGCTCGGCAAGATAAGTCGCAACAGCGTCAATGTCATTAAACGGCAGAGTAATGGTGTGCTTAGCAAAGTCCGCAGGCACGCCCGGTGAGCTCGGCACGCCTAGAGTCAGGGCACCGGAACCTGCTTTAACTAACAGGCTGTCCGAGTGACCGTGGTAGCAGCCTTCAAACTTAATAATGCTATCGCGACCTGTGTAACCACGCGCCAAGCGAATTGCACTCATGGTTGCTTCGGTGCCGGAGCTGGTCATACGAACCATATCCATCGATGGCACGAGACTGCAGACTAAATCAGCCATTTCCACTTCCAGCGCAGTGGGTGCGCCGTAGGATAAGCCGTGTTCAAGTTGCGCACGTACGGCATCCAATACATCTGGATGGCTGTGGCCAAGAATCATCGGGCCCCATGAGCCAACATAATCCACATACTGCTTATCGTCTTCATCGGTGACATAAGCGCCTGCGGCATGTTTAAAAAATAACGGTGTACCACCCACGCCAGCAAAGGCGCGCACTGGTGAGTTTACGCCACCAGGGATATGCTGTTGGGCTTGTTCAAACAAAGATGCTGAGCGTGACATTAAAAACCTCATCTAAAAAAAGCAGTGAGCCTGTCGCTGCCAAAATTAATCAGTAAAAAGTGCGCTAAAAGCACGCGCGCGTTGTTCAACTTCAGCCGCTGAGTCGGCTGCAAAGAGTCCATGAATGACAGCAAGCATGTTTGCGCCATGTTCAAGTAAAGTGCCACTGTTTTCCAGTGTAATGCCACCGATAGCGACAATTGGACACTTCAAGCTTTGTGCTTGTGTTAGCAGTTGAGTGGTAGCTAAAACACTGCCGGGCTTGGTGTGAGAATCATAAAAACGACCAAAGGCAATATAATCAGCCTGCTGCGCAACAGCAGACTCAGCCAACTCAAACTGTGCATGACAGGTTGAGCCAATAATAGCATCGGGTCCCAGCAACTCACGGGCTTGTAGTAGGTTGCCGTCACCTTGACCTAGGTGCAAATCAGCACCTAATTGTGCAGCCAGATGCATATCATCGTTGATAATCAAACGAGCCTGGTAGTGCTGACACAGTTGCTGCAGTGCTTGTGCTTCATCTAAGCGTTGCGCCTGATCAGTGGATTTGTCGCGGTACTGTAAAACGCGTGCACCGCCACGCAATGCTGCTTCGCAGTAAGGCAGCAAGCGCCCATCAGCCAGTAATGCTGAATCAGTAATGGCATACAAACCCTGCAGGATCTGCTGTTTTGCACTCATGATCGACAAAAGTCCAAAGGTAAGCGACGCGGGATGTATTGACCATGTCCAGGTGCTTCGGCGTCACGTAAGCTGCGCCAAGTGTAGTTCAAGGCAAACTCAACAGCAGTGACTAATTCTTGGCCTAAAGCTAAACGACCTGATAGGGCGCTGGCTAAGGTGCAACCAGAGCCATGGTATTCGCCAGGTAAACGTGCGCAAGTGAATGTATGAGTGCTGCCGTCGGCACAATACAAGCGGTTGTGCACTTGCGTTTCATTGCCGTGACCACCCGTAATTAATAGGTGTTGGCAATGTTGTAGCAGCACTTGTGCGCATTCATCTGCTGTGCCGTTTGGGAGCTCGGCTAGAATTTGAGCTTCTGGCAAGTTGGGTGTGACGATTGTAGCTAGAGGCATTAAATGCGTACGCAAAGCATAGCCGACTTCATCTTTACCCAATGCGCCACCGCCGCCAGCACGTAGCACTGGATCACAGACAAAAGGAATGTCTGGACGTTTTTGGATGATCTCAACCACGGTATCGACCATGGCTAATGAACCGAGCATGCCCAGCTTAATGGCTGACACGTGCATGTCCTTTAAAATTGCGTCGGCTTGAGCCATCACCCAGTCGTGGTCCAAAATTTTAAAATCACTGACATTGACGGTGTCTTGAATAGTTAGAGCAGTAATCACTGGTGTGGCGTGGCAATTTTGTGCGATCAAAGCTTCAATATCGGCTTGTATACCCGCACCACCAACAGGGTCATGCCCTGATAAACACAGAACAGCAGGTCGCGAAGTGTATATATTCATAAGCTCCAGTTTACCATGAATGTAATGGGTGCTACAGGCACCGACTTGATGGATTGAGGCGAGCGCTAGGGCGCTGTATCGATTAAATCTTCAGTGTTGTGCGTGCTATACAGCCAGCGTAATGCGCGCGCTTGCGCCATGCTTGGGCTGTTAACGTACGACAGTTTGTGGTTGGCCAAACGAATACCCGCGCGGCGCATTTCATGCCGAACTTTGGCGGATGTGCCAAGAAATATAATGCCAATATCATTTTTTTGATAATCATTGAGCACGTTACTTAATGCCGCGAGCGCAGTCATATCCAGCATGGGTACGGCGCGCATATCAATAATGGCCACCCGTATTTCAGGGTTGAATTTGCGCAGTACACTCAACGCCTTTTCCGCAGCACCAAAAAATAAGGGTCCGCGAATCGCATACACAGCCACTGAGTTGGGCAAGTCAGGTATATCGTGCTGCTGACTATCGACGGTGGCTGTATCGGTTAAGTCGCTCATGCTTTTGATAAATAAACCTGCAGCCAATAATAAGCCGACACCCACCGCCAGCACCATATCAAAGAGCACAGTGAGCGAGAGGCAGGTCAGCAGTATCAATACGTCATTGCGCGGTGCAATACGCAGGGTATGGATCACGTGCTTAGGCTCGCTCATATTCCAAGCCACCATCAACAAGAGCGCTGCGAGCGCTGCCATGGGTAAATGACTAAATAACGGTGCAAGAAAGAGCATCGCTAATAACACCACGCCGGCGTGAGTAATCGCAGCGATCGGTGAATAAGCACCTGCACGCACGTTGGCGGCGCTACGTGCAATGGCTGCTGTGGCCGTAATGCCGCCAAACATCGGCGCCAGAATATTCCCGATACCTTGGCCTAATAACTCGCCATTTGGATCGTGTTTGGTATTGGCCATCCCATCGGCAACAACTGCGCACAGTAAAGACTCAATAGCGCCCAGCATCGCAATCGCAAAGGCCGGTGCTAATAGTTGTCTAAAGAGCTCAAACGACAGCACAAGCGGCTGCCCGTCGGGGCCTGGTAGTTCCCAAGGCCAAAGAAAGGATGGCAGAAAAGGTGGTATGCCTGGGTGCTCAATGCCGTCAACGGTGTAGCTAAAGCGATCACCGAGTGTAGCCACTGCAATATCAGCATTGTTGAGTGCTAAGCCAATAAAGCTGCCGACAGTCAGCGCGACTAAGTGGCCTGGGATTTTAGGAACAAAGCGCGGCCAGATAATTAACACGGCTAGTGTGACAGCAGCAACTACAGTATCGCCCATATGAATGCTAGGTAAGGCATTGACTAAAGCGCCGAGTTGTTCAACGTAGTTCGCTGCAGGTTCAATGTTTTCTAAACCAAAGGCATCTTTGATTTGCAAAGTGGCGATGACAACGCCAATCCCTGCGGTAAAACCAAGGGTGACGGGATAGGGGATAAATTGTAATAAAGCACCGGCCCGTAAAAAAGCCATGCTGATTAAAATAACCCCAGCCATTGCCGTACATAACAGCAGGCCGCCTACACCAAATTGCTGGGTGATGGGCAGTAAAATGACGACAAATGCTGCGGTTGGCCCCGACACGTTAAAGCGTGATCCGCCCAAAAGTGCAATCACTGAGCCACCGATCAACACCGTATATAAGCCATGCTGTGGCGGTACACCCACAGCAATCGCTAAAGCCATGGCCAAAGGGATAGCAATAATGCCAATGGTTAAGCCAGCGCTGAGATCGCCGCGCAAAGTTTTAATAGAGTAACCGGAAGCAAAAGCTTCGCGTAAAGCAGAAAATAATGGCGGAATATACATGACGGCTCCACATGTGCGTGCCGCCTTATTATAGACCCATGCGCGGCGGTGAATGCTAGGGTGTTTGGTATTAGTAGTTTTAAATTGAATATAATGATCGGCTCAGGCTAAATATCAAGTCGACAAAGTGCTGCGACGCCGCTGAGCGGCTTGATGAGCCCTCTAGCGCGGGGCTTGCAGTCAAAGAGTGGGTTGTAATCGTGATAACAAGTCATTAAGCGGTTGCAATTTTTCTGCTAACAGTCATAATTACGCGGCTGTTTTGTTGGCAATGCCTAGCCTATATACAAAACGGAAGGCGATACGATGCAGTTTGCCGAAACTAGAGCCATAGCAGACGTGATAGACCCGAGCCCCCGAAGTAGCGTCTGTCATATGAGCTTACTTTGACTTGTCAAAGACAATACTATTCATTAGGATTTGCCGTCTATTTTTAAGGCGGCCCTGAGGCCATAGCGAATGAAAACTTTTACAGCAAAAAATGAAACAGTACAGCGCGACTGGTATATCGTCGACGCTGCAGGCCAGACTCTGGGTCGTTTGGCCACTGAGATTGCTAGCCGTTT
>JAAZJF010000159.1 GCA_012800475.1 Gammaproteobacteria bacterium | reverse complement strand
TGGGTTGCTTGATCTAGGTCTATGTTTATCAAGCACCGAGCTGCGATGGCAGGGAGTTGGACACTCAAAGTCATCGCAGTGTGCGCAAGGCGAGGGCGGGTTACTTCATTATTAAAATGGATCGGTCACTGCTTTCTAACATTTTAATGGTGTTGCTACCGATGAAAAACTGGCGCAAACGCGGGCTGGCAAAAGCGCCCATGACCATCAAATCAATGGCATGTTCTTGCTGATAGCTTAAAAGCTGATTAAAAATATTGCCTTCCAAGTAGGTTGCCTGAACGGTGAAGCCATGCGCTCTTAAACGTTGGGCTGCAGCGGTAAACTTTTCTTGCTGCTCTGGGTGCTTGTTCTTAATGGTGACCAGATGGCAATCCAAACCGCGCAATAAGTCGCTGGTGACAATGCGCTCTAATGCCGCTTCGGTGGTGGCGCGTCCGTCAAACGCCAGCATAAAGTTGTTGGGTGTACTGAAGTCGTGGGGCGTCATTAAGACAGGGGTATGGATCTGTCTGAGTAAACTTTCCACATTACTGCCCAAAATGCTGAGCTTTTTATCAGTGCGCGTGCCGCTATGACCCAAAACAATCAGGCGTGCTGTGCTTTCGAGTGCCAGTAAGTTATCGCTAAATTCACCGTGGCGCTGCAGGGTTGTGACTTCGGTACAACCTGCCGCTTGGGCTTTATCTTGCGCTGCAGCTAAAAGCTCGGCACCCAATTGCAAAGCCACTTTGGCGCGCAGTTCATCCAATGTCGCAATTTCACTGAGCAGCTTAGAGCGAGCGCCTAAGCCAATCGCTCCAGAGAGATCATTGCTATCGGGCAGGTGCTGCTTTTCAATACTGTGTAAGAAGGTCAGCGGGTGCTTCAGCTGCTGAGCCGCCCAAATGGCCGCGTCTTGTACGCTAGTTGACCAAGTTGATTCATCGATGCAGGCTAAAATGTGTTGCATAGTTTCATCCTCAGAGCGAGTCCGTTAGGGTGCTGGCGATCTGCGCATCGCTGTGCAAACCGAACTTATCGATCACGGTTTTACTGGCTTGGTTGACACCGACGAGGCTCACTTGAGCGCCTAAGCGTTGGTACTTCACCACGATTTGATCCAAAGCTGCGACGGCAGTGATATCCCAAAAATGTGCACGCGTTAAATCAATCACAACCTTATCGACTGCATAGGAGAAGTCAAAGGCGGCAAAGAGCTTTTCCGATGAAGCGAAAAAGACTTGCCCAATCACCTGATAGTGCAGCTCAGTGGCACTGTGCTCGTGCTGTACCACCATCAAACGGCTGATTTTATTGACAAAAAACAGTGCTGATAACACCACGCCGGCCAATACACCCAGCGCCAAGTTGTGAGTGGATAGCACCACCGCGACAGTGGTGAGCATGACGATATTGGTCGAGATTGGATGCTTTTTAAAATCCCGTACTGAGGTCCATGAGAAGGAACCGATGGACACCATAATCATCACTGCAACCAACGCAGCCATAGGGATTTGACCAATCCAGTCGCTCAAAAATACCACCATAATCAGCAAGAAAAAACCGGCACAAAAGGTGGATAAACGGCCACGACCACCGGATTTAATATTAATCACCGACTGACCAATCATCGCACAACCGGCCATACCGCCCAGCAAACCTGCACCAATATTAGCGATGCCTTGGCCTTTACATTCTTGGTCGCGGTTGCTTTTAGTGTCGGTCAGTTCGTCCAGAATATTGGCCGTCATCAAAGACTCCAGCAAACCTACAATCGCCAGCGCCAACGAATAGGGCAGAATAATCCAGAGCGTCTCTAGCGTCAGCGGCACTTCAGGCCATAAAAAGATCGGCAGCGTATCCGGCAGTTGGCCCATATCACCTACAGTGCGCACATCTAAACCTAAATAAATTGCTGCGGCTGTGAGTGTCACAATACAGATCAAAGTGGAAGGCACGGCCTTGCCAATTTTTGGAATCAGCGGAAACAGATAAATAATACCCAAGCCTGCAGCGGTCACGGCGTAGACATGCCACGTCACATCGGTCAGCTGCGGCAGTTGGGCGATAAAAATCAAAATCGCTAACGCATTCACAAAGCCTGTGACCACTGACTTGGAGACAAAACGCATCAGCGCCCCCAGTTTTAAATAGCCAATAGCAATCTGCAAGACACCGGTTAATAACGTGGCGGCTAATAAGTACTCCAATCCATACTCTTTAACCAAAGTCACCATTAACAGCGCCATGGCACCGGTGGCCGCGGAAATCATCCCCGGTCGACCGCCGACAAAAGCAATAATCACTGCGATACAAAAAGATGCGTAGAGCCCCACTTTGGGGTCAACGCCGGCAATAATGGAGAAGGCAATCGCTTCGGGAATCAGCGCTAAAGCCACCACCAAACCTGACAGCATGTCACCGCGTATATTAAAGAACCATTCTTGTTGCATCTGTTTAAGCATAGTTTATCCAAGTCGCTGGGCGCAGTGAGTCATCAGACGAGCATGACGGTCTGGCGTTGTATAAATTGAGTGGGCGCATAGTTTAGCAGCAAAGCGTGCAGGCTAGCCGTTGAGTGTTGGATGGTTGCAAGGATTGCCTGCTTATAGCCGTGTCATCATTTTGTCATCTAGAAGCGTTGTAATATAGCTGACATATTTCAGAGTGGATGGCACAGAGCAATGATGAACAGTAAAACTGTACTTATTGTCGATGATGAAGCGTCAATTCGGGAGATGCTTGCAGTGGCTTTGCAGTTGGCCGGCTATCAATGTTTAGAGGCAGAAAATGCACAGACTGCGCATGCTCTGATTATTGATCATCAGCCGGATATTATTGTATTGGACTGGATGATGCCGGATGTCAGCGGCATTGAGCTGGCGCGTAGGTTAAAGCGCGAGCCTGTGTGCGCGGATATTCCAATTATTATGCTAACGGCGCGCAGTGAAGAAGATAATAAAGTTCAGGGGCTGGAAGCGGGTGCGGATGACTATATGACCAAACCTTTTTCACCGCGCGAACTGGTCGCACGCTTGAAAGCGGTGTTGCGTCGCACTGCCACTTTAGGGGTTGATGAACCCATCGAAGTTGAAGGCTTACGTTTAGATCCGAGCAGTCACCGTGTGAGCTCAGGTGATAGTGCATTAGATATAGGTCCGACGGAGTTTCGTTTGTTGCAGTTTTTTATGACGCACCCAGAGCGCGCTTACAGCCGCAGTCAGTTATTGGATCAAGTCTGGGGTGGCAATGTGTATATTGAAGAACGTACCGTGGATGTCCATATTCGCCGTTTACGTTTAGCGCTGGGGCCGCAACACCAACACTTAGTGCAAACAGTGCGCGGTATGGGCTATCGATTTTCAACTCAGGTGTAAGCCACCTAAGGTGTGCCATTATTTATGAAGCGCTTATTGCACAAAGAACTCCTGCGCCTGCTGGTGTATGTGCTGCTGGGCAGTGCATTCGGGTCTTATTGGGAGCAGGCTGCATTGGGTGCTGCGCTGATTTTGGGGCTGTTATTGGCTCAGCATATATGGCAGTTACAACGCTTAGCTCAGTGGTTGCTGCAGCCTGAGACTGAGCCTCCGCAAGCGCACCGATTGTGGGGGGAAGTGTTTGATGGTATTTACCGTTATCAGCGTCGACAAACTGCAGATCAACAGCAGTTAGCACGCTTACTGGAGCGCATCCAAAATTCCAGTCAAGCCTTGCGCGATGGCGTGGTGATGATTGATCAGCAGGGTGATTTAGAGTGGTGGAACCGCGCTGCAGAACAGCTGCTGGGTTTATCAGAGTCGAGTGATCGTGGGCAGCCGATAACTTATTTGCTGCGCCATCCGCAATTTGTCGATTACTATGAAAGCCAAAATTATCTTGAACCGCTCGTACTACCGTCGCATCTCGATGAAACCCGATTTTTGGAGTATCAACTCACGCTATTTGGTGAGAATGATCGTTTATTGCTGGTACGCGATTGCAGTAAAATTAAACGCCTAGAGCGGATGCGCCAGGATTTTATTGCCAATGTCTCACATGAATTACGCACACCGCTGACAGTGCTGTCGGGTTATTTAGAAACCTTGAGTGATTATGCGCATGATTTACCAGCGCAATGGCAGCGCGCTTTAGTATTGATGACTCAGCAGACTGCGCGTATGGAGCATTTAGTGGCTGATTTGCTGACGTTGTCACGTTTAGAAACCAGTGACTTTAAAGCTGAAGTTGAGCCGATCCATGTGGCTGCAGTACTAGAGGCGATTCGTGTGGATGCTATCGCTTTATCAGAGCATCAGCACGATATTATCTTAGATGTGGATGCCCACTTGTATTTGCGTGGTGCCGCGCAAGAGTTGCGCAGTGCATTTTCTAACTTAGTCTTTAACGCTGTGAAATATACGCCCCAAGGCAGTTGTATTCGTGTGCAGTGGTATCACGATCAAGACGGTGCCTATCTTGCGGTGAGCGACAATGGTCCAGGCATCGATAATCAGCACTTAGGTGCACTGACTCAGCGTTTTTATCGTATGGATAGCAGCCGCTCCAGTCAAACCGGTGGTACAGGCTTGGGTCTAGCTATCGTTAAACACGTGCTCTTGCGTCATCAAGGGCATTTACATATCAGCAGTGTGGTCGGGCAGGGGAGTTGCTTTACCTGTCACTTTCCACTGAGCCAAACTTTGTTAGGGCATAGGGCATAGGGCATAAGCAGCGGTGGCTTGATGACCCTATGCTTTCCAAGTTCGTGGTTAGTTAGCCTGCGGATCTGTACCGCGGCGTTGGGCAATGGCCGCTTCAATATGGTCTATATCAGCATAGCGAACATCTTGGCCTTCGACTAAGTAGATGACATATTCCGCTAAGTTACTGGCATGATCGCCCACGCGCTCTAAAGAACGTAATACCGACATAATGCTGATGACCTGTGAGATTGAGCGTGGGTCTTCCATCATAAAAGTGATCAAGGCACGTGTGGCTGAACGGTATTCTAAGTCCACGTTATCGTCTTCACGTAATACGGCCAGCGCCTGCTGACTGTCAAAACGCGCAAAAGCATTCAGCGCTTCTTGCACCATATGGCGCACTTGATGGCCTAAATGACGCACTTCAATATAACCGCGTGGTGAAGCACCTTCTTCAGCAAGACTTAAGGTGGCGCGTGCCACTTTACTGGCCTCATCGCCGATGCGTTCTAAATCAGCTGTGGCACGAATAACCGCCAGCACTAAGCGCAAATCGGACGCTGCCGGTTGGCGTCGCGCCAGAATCTGTGTGCAGTACTCATCGATATCTAGCTGCAGTTGATTAACGAGTTGATCTTTAGTGCGTACTTGCGTTGCGAGTTGTGTATCAGCGTCGAGCAGTGACTGCACAGCGTCTTTAACTTGCTGCTCAACCAGCCCGCCCATCTCAAGGAGCTGGCTGCGGATTTCTTCCAGCTCTTGATTAAATTTTTGAGAAATATGTGTACTGTGCCCATCTGGGGTGATCTTCATCGTATTGCTCCACTTGTGGATAACTATGCTATGGCTCAAGGGTGGTCGGCTTAGCCATAACGCCCAGTGATGTAATCTTCCGTTTGTTTATGCGCGGGGTTGGTAAATAAGGTATCGGTGTTATCAAACTCGAGCAGCTGGCCTAGATACATAAAGGCTGTGTAATCAGATACACGAGCTGCTTGTTGCATATTGTGGGTGACCGGTATCTGTCAACATAGTTGTCGTGTTTAAGTAATCAGCTCTTTAACAATTAACCGCCTTTTCCGGATTCAATGTTACAGAATCTGGCAAGCTGAGATTTCTTATACTGCCAGACCAGCGCTGAGG
>JAAZJF010000158.1 GCA_012800475.1 Gammaproteobacteria bacterium | reverse complement strand
GGCATGAAGTAGGCGAAGAAGCTGTTCGTCGCTACAAGAAAGGCGATGAGCTGGAAACTGTTATTCTGTCTGTTGATCCAGAGCGTGAGCGTATCTCACTCGGTATCAAGCAGTTAGAAGACGATCCGTTCTCAAGCTACGCTTCAGAGCACGAGAAAGGCACTATCGTTACCGGTACTGTTAAAGAAGTTGACGCTAAGGGTGCTGTAATCCTGTTAGCTGACGACATCGAAGCTGTATTGAAAGCATCTGAAATCAGCCGTGACCGTGTAGAAGATGCACGTAACGTTCTGAAAGAAGGCGACGAAGTTGAAGCGAAAATCATCAACATCGATCGTAAGTCTCGCGTGATTAACTTGTCTATCAAGTCTAAAGACGTTGAAGATGACAAAGATGCAATCAAAGAGTTACGCAAGCAAGAAACAGAAGCAGCAGGTCCAACCACTTTAGGTGACTTGATCCGCGCTGCACAAGAGAACAAGAACTAAGTTCTTTGTGATCTAAAAAAGGGGTGACTTCGGTCACCCCTTTTTTGTGCTTAAAATCTATGTTTTATACAAAAAACATATCAATCTATTAATCGAGCCATCAGTGCCGATTATAAATAAGTAAACGCCCACTGTATTTTTCATGCTCGGGGTTTTCTTGTTGATTCAATATATTGTCTGAACTGAGGTCAAAGCCAAGCGTCTGCATTGCGCGGTTAAATGCGGGTCGATAGCCACGGTTCGGGTCGACAATCCACACTTCAGCTTTTTCAGCAGCATGCATATTTACAAAACGCCCTAAAGCCAATGGCATATCCGGTTCGTAGAGCAGATCACTGCCTACGATTAAATCGTATTTTTTATGTAATAATTCTGCGCCCGTATCTTGCAATGAAGGCGTAGGGTGATCACCCCATTGTCCATGTCGAAACGGTAGCTTAGGTAAATGATTGAGCTCTAAGTTTTCGTGTAGAAATAATTTAGCCTTAGGGTGCCGATCAGAAGCGGTAATATTGGCGCCTCGACGATGTGCAACCAGGCTGGCCAAGGCCAAACCACAACCTATCTCTAAGATTTTCTCGTGTGCATCGACAGGGCGCAAGGCTAAAGCGCGCGCTAAGTGAATACTAGAAGGCCACAACATACCGAATAAAGACCAAGAGGCCGAGCAAATTCCAAGCCGAGATGCTGCGCCATGTGGGTCGTAAAATTGTTGTCGATCGAGAAGGGAGCGGATAATAAGATCATTAACACCATCGATTTCAATGGTTTGTGTTTTAGTGTGATAATGAGGTGTGCTCATGAAGTCAGCATATAAAAAAGCCTCTAAAATAATAACCCTTTGAGTATCGCACAAATACATAGAATATTCATATATTCTAACTTCGCGACACTTTATCAGGTTTTAGACACTTTTAGCTGGTTTTTTATTCTTTTTAGCGACAGCTTTCAACAACCCTGAGACATTAAAATTGTATGGACATTCATTGTGAGTTATTTGGCACATTAGGTTGCCATTTGTGTGAGACAGCAGAGCAGGTGTTACAACCCTTTGTCGCTCAAGGCCTGATCGTCGAGCTGCGTGACATTATTGATTCAGCTGACTGGCTTGAACGCTATGCGTTAACGATTCCCGTATTGCGCCGCATCGATAACGGACAGGAGCTCAACTGGCCTTTTACTGAGCACGAGGTATATCAGTTACTGCATCAGCCGGCTGATCATTAAAATAGGTATTGGCATGCTTGAGTGCATATTGAATGTGCTTACCATCTTTGCTTTGTATGCTGTTTTTATCGAGCAGCATCACAAAACCTGGCATTTCATACTGAACTTGGCGCTCTTTGAGCCGCAGATTCGTGTAGAAGTCGACCACTTGAAAGATTTCAATGGGCCTAGAAAAACCTTTCATCGCGACCCGCCCCTTAGCATCTGACTTCACCAGATCATTGGTCAGCGAGTAGGTTTCATATGAGATGAGGATTTCACCTGCTTGAGCCGTGCTCTCTAAGCGGCTGGCCAAGTTCACCTCGCGGCCAATAATAGTGTAATCCATACGCGCATCGGAGCCGAAATTACCGACAGTGCAATAGCCTGTGTTAATTCCCATGCGTATTTCTAATGGTTTAGTAATACCTTGCGCGCGCCATTCGCGCTGCAGAGTTTTCATATGCTCACGCATCGCGATGGCCATAGCAACAGCAGCATGCGCATCTTTTTTCACACATTGTGACGGTAAATCACCAAAAAACACCATGATGCTATCGCCAATAAATTTATCAATAGTGCCACCATACTCTAAGGCAATTCTTGCCATTTCATTCAGGTAGTTATTTAATAAATCGGTTAAGGCTTCAGCTTCAAGCTCCTCTGCTAATTCAGTAAAACCTTTAATATCTGAAAAAAATACAGTCATTTTTTGACGTTGATTCACAATTTTTGCTGGGCGTTTACCCGTCAATATTTTCTCGCACAATTGAGCTGGTAAGTATTTCGTCAAATCTTGCAGCAAACTTTGATACTTCTCCTGCTCACGTTGTACCTTGCGCTGTGCTTGATTTAGTTTAACCCCTTGAAAATAGACAAAATACGACATTAAGCAAATAAACACCCCAGCCACAATGACACTCATTAACGTCATTAAAAAAGGTGTCTCTACGATAATCACCGGATTAAAAACAAACCAAATCAGCCCTATTAATACCAGCAGCCCACTGACAATGGGCAGCATCAGGCGCACACCACCCGTAATAAGAGTAGTAAAGGTGATAATCAAGAAACCAAGCAGGGTGGGGATTACAGGAAAACTCAATAATGCAGCAACCAATACAGTATGCGTAGCATCTAAGGCTATTTTTAAAACATAGAAGGGCTTTATGTATTGATCTTCAACATGACGCCCTACAAAATAAATAATATGGGGATAGAGCAGGGCATAGGGAATCAAAAAAAGTAGGTCACTTGCAAAAAAATCAGTGTACAGGCCACTACTAACAACCACAGCAATAAAAAAGTACCCAAGTATGCGCAAACAGTACTCTTGAGTTTTAATTGTTTTAGATATATTTATAGTTGTTTTTGGAGGAGAAATATCCATTAATTTTAAACATCCGTATCGCAATTAATCTTATAGTTATAATAATACTCTACACAAGTACAAAGTATTTCGCACTGACGTATTAGAACCTAGATGCATATGCAGAGCCATATCTTTAACAGAAAAATTATAAAATACCAGTACCCTGTTTTTTTCAAGGAGCGCTAAAATAATGCTGCGCCGGCCCGGGCCGGTATCTTATGGTCAATACCTATCATGTCAAACCCCAATCCTTGCTTAACCTGCGGTGCATGCTGCGCGCATTTTCGTGTGTCTTTTTTCTGGGGCGAATGCCAATCTGCAGGCGGCTGTGTACCTGACGATGCTGTTGTAGCGATTAACTCAACCTTTGTTGCGATGATCGGCACCGATCGTAAGCCTGCACGTTGCAGCGCTTTAATGGGCGATGTTGGCCAAGGTGTACGCTGCGCCATGTATGAGCAGCGCTCCTCCAGTTGCCAAGAATTTCAAGCATCTTGGGAGGGAGGCGTGCACAACGCACAATGTGATGCTGCTCGAGCTGCACATGGACTTGATCCTTTAGAACCTCCCGCACAACCTGATCTGCACCCTGAACGGGTTGCTTAAGCATCAGCGATATCAAAGCGAAGCCATCAGGTGCTCAATAGCTATAACCTAGCGTTACGGTTGGTTATAGCCTTAGGATTGTTTATGATGTCTTACTAGCAATTAAGAATCATTGCTTATTTGATATCAACAACACAGGAGCACTACGATGGATGCTATCAACTTGTTATTAAAACGCGTCTCAGTCCCACGCTTGCAAGAGCCTGCTCCCAACGCTGAACAGCTTGAGATTATGTTGCGTGCTGCTCTACGTGCGCCTGACCATGGGCAGTTATGTCCCTATCGCTTTTTAACCATACAAGGCGATAGCCGCCATGCTTTAGGTGAGCTGTTTGTCGAAGGGTTACTCACAACGACACCCGACGCCGACAGCGCGCTGATAGAAAAAACACGCGCCATGCCATTACGCGCTCCTTTACTGGTTCTCGTCATTGCCACTCTGACCGAACAGCATAAAGTACCCACTGATGAGCAAATGATTACAGCAGGCTGTGCAGCACATGGCATTTTACTTGCAGCGCAAGCACAAGGTTTAGGCGCTGTATGGCGTACAGGGCCGGTTGCGCAGATGCCAAGTGTGAATCAAGGTTTAGGCTTGCAGGCAAATGAGCACGTGGTGGCCTATATGTACCTGGGAACACCCATCAATGCTTTGCGCAACCCGCCGGTAGTGGATCCAGCGCCGCATGTGCAAGCCTGGCCACAATAGTACTGTTAGCCTATGTATGGCAGCTCAACAGTCACCACAAAGCCGCCTTCGGTATGATTGCTGAAGGCGATATACCCACCATGTTGTTCTATGGCACGTTTAGCAATAGCTAAGCCCAAGCCATAGCCTTGTTGTGTTTGTCCTGGTACCCGAAAAAAAGTATTGCCCAGTTGGCTCAACCATTCAGAACTGACGCCAGGGCCATGATCACGAATCGTTAAGCTTAAGCCTGATGCGTGCGGCTCCACTTTGATTTCGATAGGTTGTGCAGGCGGGTTAAAACGTAATGCATTACGCAGTAAGTTATCCAAGGCACGCTGCAGTACATCCGGCCATCCGTTATAGGTACAGTGCTGTGCGCCCAGAATGCGTATCTGTTGCTCTGGCATTAACAGATTCATATCGTCACGCAGTTTGTGCAGTAACTCATCGATATGAATCAGCTGTTGCGCAGCTTGCACTTGATCCAAGCGTGCCAAGGTCAAAATCTCGTCAATCAAGCCATCCAGTCGTTCACACTCAAGGTGTAAGCGTGGCCATAAATCAGCGCGCTGCTCAGCAGTACCGCGTTCGGCTAAAGCCAAAGCAATTTGCAATCGCGCCAAAGGCGAGCGTAACTCATGCGAGACATCACGTAATAATTGCCGTTGGCTTTTAATAACGCCTTGTAAACGCTGCCCCATATGATTGAAGTCAGCCGCCAGCACACCAAGCTCATCACGCCGCTTGGCCAACTGACTTAACTGATCATGCTGATAGGTATTCGCTCCTAAATCATGCACTGCATTGCGTAAACGCTGCAGTGGACGGGTGATGGAGAGGGTCAGCAATAAGCTCATTGCGCTGAGAATCAGCAGAGCAATTACCAAAGCACTGAGTGGACGTAAACCATTGTTACGCTGCCAGGCACCCAGCTCAGTGTTAGCAATGCGGTAGACAAATAAATAACTATTACCGGCGCTATCGGACAGCTCTTGGGTAATGCGGCGCCACGGCAAACGTTGTAAGTCACGCTTAGCTTCCCAAGCAAGGGCGCGCGAGGAGAGCTCTTTGCCCAGTGGTAAACCATTGGCATCAAAAATTTGTGTTTCAATCCGATAACGACGTTTTTGTTGATGCAAATAATACAGCGCTGGTTCTGTGGCTCCCGACTCATGCAGGCTGAGCCAAGTTGTCGCAAAATCCTTGAGGCCAGGGTGGTGATTTAAAATCCAATCATCTTGATTGAATAGGCGTACCAGCAAATAGGTGAGGGCACCCATTAAGCCTAGAGCCAACCAGAATGCGCCCAATATTCGCCAAAATAATGAACGCATGCTGATTGTCCTTATACATAAAACGGCTCAAATCAGAGTTGAGCCGTGTGCTATTGATATATTAGTTGCTGGTTTGATGATGTTTTTTATGGGTGTAGTCACCCGAGTGCTTGCCGTGACTGCCTTTTTGCATATGTTTTTTCATGCGCTCTTGCATTTTCTTTGTGTCTTTATCAAATGCTGCGCGCTGCTCATC
>JAAZJF010000157.1 GCA_012800475.1 Gammaproteobacteria bacterium | reverse complement strand
CTGGTATCGGGGACAGTTTCAAACACAATACCTAAGTTCACTTCACCTGAAGGACGTGTCACCGATAAAGGCTCGCTGCTAATCGGTTCACGACGCTCACGCGCATCAAACGCATCTTTGATACGTTTTTGCAATTCCTTGTTATCACTCGGATAGCTGGCCTCAAGGCGATCACCAACCAACTTCAGTCCGTCAGATCTCTCCAGCAAGGTCTGCGCATAATCATTGAGCTTTTGCACCACACCTTTATCGTTCAAAAGAATGGTGGCCACCGATAAGCGATTAATCGCATCAGCATATAAATTGCCCATCGACTCACTGCGACCCAACATACTGCGCACATAAAATGCACTGCGTATATGCGGTAACAGCATCTGGCATAACGCCCTATCCTGCTCATCAAACGCCGGCTCTGATTCAGCACGGGTAATGCGCAAGCGAAACACACCGTCATGCTCGGTGGAAATATCAGCGCCCATCACATGAAACACATTTTGATACTTACATGACGTTTGGTAATAGTCCGTTTTGACCCACTCTTCATCGGTCATCACATCACGCTGAGTAAATACGGTATCGATGGATTGCCCAGAAAAGGGTGTCAGACTGCGGTAATAACTGATGTAAGCCAATTGCCCGTGTACGGCTAAGTCGCCTGAAACAAGCATTAAACCGACATCTTCAACACCTGGAATACGTAAAATAAGCGTGACAAAGTTGGCTTTAAAATGCTTACGCATACAATCTAAAGCTGTGGTGATGGTCTGATCATCATAACTACCGCCATGAATGGCTAAAACCAATTGATCGTAATCTGCAAGAGAGATATTTAGACTGCTGACTGCAGCCTCGGGAGTAGAATGATTTGGCTTCACGATAACCTCTTTATTTTATGCTTTAGCTCATGAAGATAATGCTTGATTATACTCTTCCTTATATCAATTAAGCATAACGTCTTCTCAGCACACTGTTATACGTGCTGAGAAGACGAGGGTATATCTAGACTATCGTCTCAGAAGAGGGCGCATCAGTACTTGCCGCCTTCTTCACTTGAACTAAACGCTTAGAACGATTAAACCAGCTCGCCAATGCAGGCAAAATGATAATAGCGCCAAACACGTTAACCAAGAACATAAAGGCTAATAAAATACCCATATCAGCTTGGAACTTCAGGGGCGCAAACGCCCAAGTCCCCACACCAATGGACATGGTAATAGCGGTAAACAGTGAGGCGGTACCACGCTGCACCATCGCCTGATAAAAGGCTTCGCGCAGATCACGGCCCTCAGCCAGTTCATGCTGCAGCCGCTCATAGATATAGATGCCGTAATCCACCCCGACCCCCACACCTAAAGCCAGCACCGGTAAAGTAGAGACTTTTAAGCCAATGCCCAGTGAGGCCATCAGCGCGTTACAGAATGTCGCAACCACTGCCAACGGCATGATGATACACAGCACTGCGCGGAACGAGCGGAAGGTCAACCAGCAAAACAAAGCCACCGATGCCAAGAGCGCACCATGCATTTGTACTTCTGCTTTTTTCACCGCTTCGTTCGATGCAGACTGCACACCCACGTTACCACCGGCGAGCTTAAACTCAACTTTAGGCTCATCAATATCAGCAATGATATCTTCAACGCGGTCCACCACACGGCTGACTAACTCACCCTGGTGGTTGGCCAGATACAGCACCACTTGCATGGTTTTACAGCCTTCAACAACTAGGCCGTGCTCACTGGAAAACGCCTGTGAACCCGCACGCAAACCGCGGCCTGAACCGGGGATCGCTGCCCAACGTGGGTTACCTTCGTTATTACCGGCAATGGTCACTTTACCCATACCCGCAACACTGGCGACCGACTGTACACCTAAAATACTGCGCGAGTGGAAATCAAGTTTTTCAACCGCACGCATCACATCAGGATCCAAGCACGCATCGCCATCGGGTGCGGCTGTTTCAACATATACGGTGAGCAGATCTAAACCCACTGAGTAACGGTTCACGATATTGGTATTGTCGAGGTTATAACGCGATTCAGCACGCAACTCAGGCGCACCTGTGCCCACATCACCGACCACCAAATCACGACTTTTCCAGGCTCCACCAACCAGCAACACTAAGCTGACCGTAAAGACGACAAAAGCCACACCCGGACGTGTTACCGCAGAGACCCACCACCATATTTTATGGTGCTGCGTCGCATTGCCTTGGCTCACAACGCCAGCAGAGCGCTCCAGCTCCAAGTGAGACAAAATAATAGGCAGCATCATTTTATTGGTGATAATCATCAATAAAACACCCAAACATGCAGTCACACCCAGCTCATGCACAATGGGAATATCAATCAACATAATCACGCCAAAACCCAGCGCGTTCATCAGCAGAGCCAGTGCACCCGGCACAAAGATCTTACAGAACGCTGAGCGTGATGCTTGCATTGATGTTTTACCCACCATCACATCTTGCTTCCACGCATTGGTCATCTGTACCGCATGCGATACACCAATGGAGAAAATCAAGAACGGCACCAAGATGGACATCGGGTCAATACCCATCCCCATCAAGCGCAATAGACCTATCAGCCACACCACCGGCAGCATCGCTACAATCAGCGACACAATCGTTAGTTTGACAGAGCGGGTATACAGCCACAGCAAAATGGTCGTAATAATAAATGCGATCAGGAAAAACCACATCACATCAATCAGACCATCCACCACATCACCGGTCAGCTTCGAGAAGCCGACGATATCAATGGCAATATCATCATTTTCAAAGGTGCTACGAATCTTTTCTAACTGGTGAGAGATTTCTACATACGACACTTGCTCGCCGGTATCGGGGTTAATCTCTTGCAGGTCTGCACGGACCATAGCAGCGCTGAGGTCGTTGGCCACGAGCTGACCAATCTGCCCAGAACGCTCGGTATTACGGCGCACTTGCTGCAGGTCTTTATCCGTACCACTAAAGTGCGGCGGTACGACCACATCACCGATATAGCCTTGCTCGGTCACTTCAATGTAGCGCACATCCGGCGTAAACAAAGAACTTACACTGGCACGGCGTACACCGGGAATAAAGAAGACTT
>JAAZJF010000156.1 GCA_012800475.1 Gammaproteobacteria bacterium | reverse complement strand
TCCAGCATTGGACGACGACCCGTGGCATAGAAAATACAGTCAACTTCTGTGGTTTTTCCATCGTTAAAGGTAATAAGCAGGCTATTATCTGCTTGTTTATCAATACGTTGCACGTCACAGTTAAAGCGCAATGTCATGTCTTTTTTCAGCAGTTCCTGATGTAAGTGTTCGCGTACATCATGATCAAAACCACGCAAAAACAAATCACCACGGTAAGCCAGCTGCGTCTGTGAGCCTAAACCATGAAATACAGAAGCGAACTCAACAGCAATATACCCACCACCGATCACCAGCACACGCTTAGGCTGCTCTTTTAAAAAGAAAACCTGATTGGAATCTGTAGCATATTCACGACCTGGAATATCAGGCACTTGTGGCCAGCCGCCGACAGCAACTAAAATATGTTTGGCGCTATACTGCTGACCATCGACATCAACTGTATGTGCATCAACGATCTTGGCGTGGCCATTGAGCAAATGAACGCCGCTATTGACCAGTAGCTTTTCATAGATACCGTTTAAGCGTTCAATTTCGGTATTCTTATTTGTGATCAGCGTGTTCCAGTCAAAGCTTTTTGCTTCCACATCCCAACCAAAACTGCGGCTGAGCTTAAACTCATCTTGATAATGTGCTGCATACACCATCAGTTTTTTAGGTACGCAGCCCACATTCACGCAGGTGCCGCCCAAATAACGACTTTCAGCCACCGCAACACGTGCGCCAAATGAAGCGGCAAAACGCGCTGCACGCACTCCACCTGAACCCGCACCAATGACAAATAAATCAAAATCATAGGACATATACAACACTCCAGTTCAGGTACTTAACACATAAATAACGCACTACTATTCACCCTGTTTATAAAGATTTTCATAGCAAAAATTTGTCGCATCAATATAGCCTTCCACACTACCGCAATCAAAACGCTGACCTTTGAATTTATAAGCAATCACACAGCCGTCTTGAGCTTGCTTCATCAGCGCATCGGTAATTTGAATCTCACCGCCCTTGCCTGGCTCAGTTTGCTCGATCAGATCAAAAATATCTGGCGTTAAAATATAGCGACCAATAATAGCAAGGTTGGAAGGTGCATCTTCAGGCTTAGGTTTTTCTACCATCGAATGCACGCGATACACATCATCACGAATCATTTCGCCAGAAATCACGCCATATTTAGCAGTGTCTTCTAAAGGCACTTCTTGAATCGCCACAATTGAGCAACGAAACTGCTTATACAGTTTAATCATTTGCTCTAACACGCCATCGCCTTCAGTGTTAATACACAAATCATCCGCTAATACGACAGCAAAAGCCTCGTCGCCAATCAGCGTGCGCCCCGTTAAGATCGCATGCCCTAGCCCTTTCATTTGGATCTGACGGGTGTAAGAAAAAGTACATTGGCTGATTAAGCTGCGCACACCGGTCAGATACTGCTCTTTATCTGTACCATTGATTTGGTGTTCCATCTCGTAATTGATATCAAAATGATCTTCGATGGCACGCTTGTTTCGACCTGTCACGACGGCTATTTGCTTCAGCCCTGCTTGTAAAGCTTCTTCAACACCATACTGAATCAATGGTTTGTTGACGATGGGTAACATTTCTTTTGGCATCGCTTTGGTCGCTGGTAAAAAGCGAGTGCCGTAACCTGCTGCTGGAAATAAGCATTTTTTAATCATGACAGATCCTTATGTAATTGATGTGCATGCTTAACATGCTTTGAGGCCCAGATAATTTACACTGAATGCAAAACTATAGGTCATAAAAAAGGGTTCTATTGTAGACCAATAGAACCCTTTGCTAAACAAGCAGCGCTCTGTCTATTAATCGTTGCTGGCAAAACCCAAGATGCTGAGTAAGCTTAGGAACAAGTTATAGATCGACACATAGAGACTGATGGTCGCCATAATGTAATTGCGCTCGCCGCCTTCAATGATGGCACTGGTTTGAAACAGAATCATCGCGGATGAAAACAAGACAAAGCCTGCGCTAATCGCTAACTGCAAACCTGAAATATTAAAAATAAAGCTAGCAATCACTGCTGCCAATAAGACAAAAAAGCCGACAGTGATAAAACCGTTCAAGAAACTCATGTCTTTGCGGGTAATAAGCACATAGGCCGATAAGCCAGTAAATACAAATGCAGTCATGGCAAAAGCCGAGCTAATCACGCTCGCGCCGTTGGGCATGCTCATATACATATTTAAAATCGGACCTAAGGTGTAGCCCATAAAGCCTGT